>JAJXZM010000382.1 GCA_021780055.1 Acidobacteriota bacterium | reverse complement strand
ACGGGCGGCCTCCTGGTCCAGACCTTGCGACCTGAACTGGAAATACCATGCGTTGCGGCCAAAGACGGCGTAAAACAGCGTTCCTGCAGCCAGGAATATCAGCCAAACGAGGTAGGAACCAGCCAGGCTGAGCGCCACCAGCGCGGCCGGAAGAAGGAATGAGAAGATTCCAGGCGCCAGGTTGCCAATGCCGGCGAATACTGCCAGCGCTCTCCCTTGCCGGGCTTGCGGAAACCAGTACGAAACCTGGCTGATTCCTACCGAGAAGGAGGCGATGCCGCATCCCGAAAGCACGCCGAGAATCAGCAACACGGGATACAAACTGATGGTCAGACGATCGGGGTAATAAAGAAAAACAACCAGCAGCAATCCGGCCATTCCAATAATTGAGAGAACCAGGAGTACAAGGAACGGTTTTCGGCCGCCGGTGGTGTCCACCCAGGCGGAAAAGGGAATTCGGAGCAGGGAACCCGACAACGCCGGCGCGGCAACAAGAAAGCCCACCATCATCGGGCTCAGGTGCATAACGGCCTGGAAACGGCTGGCCGTAGGGCCGAACAACGCCACGGCTGCAAAACCCACAAAAAAGCCCATGGTCGCCGCAAACAATGCTTGATTCGGTGTTCCTTTAACTTGTGCCACGACTTTCTTTTCCTCCTCAGTCAATTCTTTCCCCCGCGAGGGGTGCTCCTCGCCGGTACCAGCGCACCAGTTGAGGCCTGCGCCAGAAATAGGGGTTGGGCGCCACGAGGATATGAACCAGGCGGGTAAAGGGGAAAATACCGATCAGCAAATAGAAGTTGATGATGTGCAGTTTGATAATCAACGGCATCGTCGCCAGAAAGCTGACGTCCGGACTGAACTTGACGAGCGACCACAGATAGGGAGCCATCGAGGCCGCAAACCACGACGAACCCCAGGGGTGAAATGTCGCAATATATATGCCGCTTCCGAGCTGGAATAGAAGCAGAATATCGACAAGCCAATCGACGCGCGTAGTGACGCTTAAGACTTTGGAATCGATCAGTCGCCTCCTCATCGCTCCCAGAAGCCCAACCACAGCCAGCAGAGCAAAGCTGAGCCCGGTGATTTCAAGCGCATACAGGCGCAGCGGCTGGCTGTTCCACAACAGAATTTCACGGGGGATCAGGAAGGCAACAAAGTGCCCTGTGAGCACTACTACGATGCCGAAGTGAAATGGCGCGAGCCCCCAGAAGTGCTTCCTGTTTTCCAGAAACTGCGACGAGAGACTTGAATAGGTAAAAGCCTCTGATCGGTAACGATGGATGGTGAAGACGAAGAAATTCAGGAAGACCGCGTAGGGCAGTACTCCAAACAGTGTAGGTTCCAGATATTGGCTAAACATGGTGTCCCTCTTGCGAGGTATCGCTCGAAATCAATTCAAGGATTCGGCTGAGGGCCTTGAGCACGTTCTCGTAAGGGCTGTTTTTGCCCTCGAAGGCGGCCAGCATTTTGTTCAGCGCCGGAATCACGCTTGCCCTGGCAAAGCTGCCGGCAGTCTCGGTGTCCATGCGGGCAAGCAGAGGAAGCACGTGACAGAGATGATCAGGAAGTTCAACGTTCTCCGGCACGCCGTACCGCACGAGTTCCTGGCGCATTTTCACCAGGAAATTTCCCCGATCATAGTTATCGCCATAAAGTTGCCAACCCACTTCAAGCGCACAAATGGGGTTGAGGTCGAAGGTTTGGACGTAAAGCTCCTGCGCTTCCTCCACGGTCAAAGCGCAAACCCGGGCGCTGAATTCAGCCAATAACCGCGCGCTTTCAGGATCGACTTCCGAAGCCGCCAGGTGGCATGCCTGAACTTCCGGCAGGTAGTCGTCGCCGGGATAACTCAGAAGCTTTCCGAACTTCTCCATGATGGCCAGACTGCTTGTCGCGGTGGTTGCCTGCATTACATCCCCCTCCTGGGTCCGGCAACGAATCCGAAGCCTGAACTCTGTTTGTTCACCAGCGGGTCCTCCAGCATTTGGAGCGCTTCTTCGCGATGCATCGGTGGAATGACAAAGCGATCTTCGAAGGTGCACAGCGAAGTGAGTTGATAGATGGCCTCCGCCTCCTCGATGGAACTGCCTGCTTCCCGCAGCATTCGTTCGGCAAGTTCCATCGTCACGTCACCCACGGTGAGCGCGCGGCGATACCAGCGCACGGCTTTCTGCTTGCGCAGCGCGTAACGGACCATTTCTTCGTTTCCGGCCCCAAAAAGATTGGCAAGAAACTTCATCGGCACACGCGATTGATCGATGTCATGGAACAGTTCATCCGAGGTGTTCGATACGGTGTCGCCATTCTGGTTGGCCATCACGGGCGACATGGGCGGAACGTAGAACAACATGGGAAGCGTGCGAAACTCGATGTGCGGCGGCAGGGCGATCTTCCAGGTCTTTACAAACTTGTAAACGGGAGACCGCTGGGCCGCGTCAATCACGGAATCGTGGATTCCATTCCTGCTCGCTGCCGCGATCACCGCCGGATCATGAGGATCAAGCACCAGGGACCGATGAGCTTCCACCAGTTCCTCGTTCGGGCGCTTGGCTATTTCTTCAATCCGCTCGGCGTCATAGAGGATGGCGCCCAGGTAGCGGATGCGTCCCACGCACGAGTGGAAGCAGGCGGGCGCCTGGCCCGTCTCAAGCCGCGGAAAGCAGAGAATGCACTTTTCCGATTTGCCTGTGGACCAGTTGAAATAGACTTTCTTGTAGGGGCACGCGGCCACGCAGGCGCGCCACCCGCGGCAGCGCTTCTGGTCGAGCAAAACAATGCCGTCCTCGCCGCGCTTGTAAAGAGCGCCTGAAGGGCACGCCGCCACGCAGGAAGGATTCAGGCAGTGGTTACAAATGCGCGGGAAGTAAAAGTAGACCAGACGCTCCACGGCAGAAAGCTGTGCCTGCTGGTCGGGAGTGAGGCCTTTCAGATTCGGATCGTGCTCGGCATAGATGGGGGAACCGCCCAGATCGTCGTCCCAGTTTGGCCCCGCCTCGATGTCCATAGGTTTCCCGGTCACCATTGAAAGCGGCCGTGCCGTGGGCTGGTCGTCACCCGCCGGAGCATTGAACAGGTTCTGGTAATCATAAGTCCACGGCTCGTAGTAATCGTCCATGGTTGGCATGCTGGGGTTGTGATAGATGTTGAATACGGTCCGCAGCTTGCCGGTGGATTTCAGCCTCAGCTTGCCGTCCTTCACTTCCCAGCCGCCGTGGTAGTTCTCCTGATCTTCCCAGCGGGTCGGAAAGCCAGTGCCGGGCTTGGTTTCCACGTTGTTCCACCACATGTACTCGGCGCCTTTGCGGTCCGTCCAGATGTTCTTGCAGGCGATGCTGCACGTGTGGCACCCGATACATTTATCCAGGTGGAAGACCATCGCAATTTGCATTCGAACGTCCATATCAATCCTTCCCTACCATTTGAGTTCAGGCAGCTTGCGCACCAGTACGTAAACGTCGCGATTGGAAGCTGTCGGCCCCCAGTAATTGAAGTGGTACGTAAACTGGCCGTAGCCGCCGGCCATCAGATTGGGCTTCAACCGCGTGCGTGTCAGGCTGTTGTGGCCGCCCGCGCGCCGGTTTCCCCGCAGAGGTGAAAGCGGAACTGAAATCGTGCGTTCGGGCGAGTGATATTGCATCGAGATGCCGCGGGGGATTCGTGAAGTCACCACAGCGCGGGTGACCACCACACCGTGGTCGTTGTAAACCTCGACCCAGTCATTGTCTTGTATGTCCAGTTCGGCGGCGTCCTTGTCATTCATCCAGAGCGGTTCAATCCCGCGAGAAAGCGTCAGCATGCGGTGGTTGTCAAAATAGGTGCTGTGGATGTGCCACTTGCCATGCGGCGTGAGGAAATTCAGCATCTTTGACCGCCCAGCATCCTGGGTAAATTTCAGGTCGGCATATTGGACGGCGGAAGGCTTGGGCTTGTGGCAGGGCAGATGCTCTCCGTATTGGAGATAGAGGGGATGGTCGAAGTAGAAGTGTTGCCGGCCGGTCAAGGTGCGCCAGGGAACGTTGTTCTCAACGTTGTAGGTAAAGGGTGCATAGGCCCGGCCGTTTTCCACCAGTCCCGACCACATCGGGCTGTTCAGCAATCGCTGAGGGCGCGCCTGCAAGCCCTTGTAACTGGCTTGCACGCTTCTCCCCTTTTCTGCAAGGTGGGCAAGCGGCAAACCGACCTTTGCTTCCAGGTTTTTGTACGACCGGTAAGCCAGTTCGCCGTTGGTCACTGTGGCAAACCGCAGGATTGTGTCGCAGACCTGCTCATCTTCAAACAGCGAGGGAAACTCTTTGCCATCCCAACTGACCGTTGGGCGGTCGCGAAGGGTTTCGTCATACAAGTCTTCTACGCTGTAGTGCGTGCCGTGCGCTCCCAATCCCTTTTCGCGGACGGCAGGGCCAAAGGAGATGAATTGGTTGTACAGGTTCTTGTAATCGCGCGTGACCACGGCGAGGTTCGGCATTGTCTTCCCGGGAATAGCCTCGACCTCCCCTTTTTTCCAGTCTTTCAGATCCGGCTGGGCGATTTCCGCCGGCGTATCGTGTGCCAGTGGAGAAGCCACAAGGTCGCGGACGCTTTCCGGGAAATGCTTTGCGGCAAGTTCGGAAAATTTCTTCGCGATCGAGCGGAAAATCTGCCAGTCGCTCTTTGATTCCCAGCATGGCGGCACCGCGGCGGAGAGAGGGTGGATAAAGCTGTGCATGTCCGTGGTGTTCAGGTCAGCTTTTTCGTACCAGGTGGCCGCCGGCAAAACGATGTCGGAGTAAAGAGCCGAGGTATCCATGCGGAAGTTCAGATCAACGACGAGGTCCATCTTTCCCTGTGGCGCCTTGTCGTGCCAGGTGACTTCCCGCACGGAATCCTGCGCCAGGTCTTCCGCAATGGCGTTGTTGTGCGTGCCCAGATAGTGGTTCAGGAAATATTCGTGCCCCTTGGCACTGGCCATCAGGGCGTTGCCTCGCCAGATAAACCAGAGGCGCGGCCAGTTTTCGGGTGCGTCAGGGTCCTCAACGGAGAATTTCAGCTTTCCATCTTTCAACTGCTTTGTGGCAAACGCAGTGACCTCCTGCGGAGATGAAGCGCCTGCCGCTTCCGCCTCTTTCACTACATCCAGCGGGTTCTTGTTGAATTGCGGATAGAAGGGCAGCCAGCCACTTCGCACGGCGCGCGTCTGCACGTCCATGGTGTGGCCCTGGGCAAGCGAGCCCTCCGGCTGGTTCGCAGGAACGGTGTGATAATCCGTAAAGTTCTTTTCATACCGCCACTGGTCCGTGTGGACGTAGTGCCAGCTCGGCGCATTCTGCAACCGTACCGCCGGCATCCAGTCTCGCGCAAAGGCAATGGACGACCACGATTCCGCCGGCGCCAGCTTTTCCTGCCCGACGTAGTGCGCCAAGCCTCCGCCGTTAACTCCCACGCAACCGCAGAACATCAGCGCGTGGATTCCGGCCCGGTACATCAGATTGTTGTGGTACCAGTGGTTGATTCCGGCGCCGATGATGATCGTGCACTTGCCTTGGGTGAGCTCGGCGGTTGTGCCCCATTCGCGGGCAAAGCGGATCAGAACATCGCGCCCCATGCCGGTATATTTTTCCTGCCAGGCCGGCGTGTAGGGCGCGTTTTCATCGTCGTAGCTGTCCGGATACTGGCCGCCCAGGCCACGCGCAACGCCGTATTGCGCCATCAGCAGGTCATAAACCGTGGTGACGATTGCGGTTTCTCCTTGCGCGGTTTCAACGCGCTTTGCCGGCACGCCGCGAAGAAAAGTTTTGCCTTCGCCGAAATCGTCGAAGCTGGCCTGGACAACCTCGTCGGAGTTCCCCAGGAAAGTCAGAGCAGGCTGGATGGGGCTCGCGTCAAGGCCATCCTGCAGCAGCAGGTTCCACTTGCCGGGCTCTTTCCCCCATCGAAAACCGGAACTGCCCTGCGGCATCTTCGGGCGGTTGTCGCCCGCGTCCCACATCAGAAATTTCCACTCGCCGTTTTCGACGCTTTCGTATGGCTTCAACCTGCCCGCGTGCAGCAGCCGGCCCGGCCGGTAGTTGCCGTCCTGCTTTTCCAGTTCCACCAGGTAAGGAGCGTCGGTAAATCGCTTCATGTAATCGATGAAGTAAGGCGTCTGCTTTTCGTGATGAAATTCCTTCAGCAGGACATGGTTCGCCGCCATCCACCATGCGCCATCCTGTCCTGCGTTCACCGGCACCCACTCATCGGCGTACTTGGAAACCTGGCTGAAGTCCGGCGCAAAAACCCACATCTTCGATCCATTGTGCCGGGCCTCGGCGGCAAAGTGGCAGTCGGGTGTGCGGGTCATGCTCAGATTGGAGCCGGCAACCGCCAGCAGCTTGGCGTTGTACCAGTCCGCGGATTCGTTCACATCCGTCTGCTCGCCCCAGGTCTCCGGCGAAGCCGGCGGCAAATCGCAGTACCAGTCATAGAAAGAAAGCGAAACGCCTCCCATCAGTTGCATCAGGCGTGCGCCCGATGCATAGCTGATCATCGACATCGCGGGAATGGGCGAAAACCCTGCAATCCGATCGGGACCGTGTTTCTTGATGGTGTAAATGGAAGCCGCGGCGATCAGTTCCAGCATGTCGTCCCAATTCGCGCGGCGGAACCCGCCTTTGCCGCGTGCCTTCTGCCAGCGGCTGCGCGCATCGGGATTTTCCACCAACGACTTCCAGGCTTCCACGGGATCGTCGTGTTGCCGGCGCGCCTGCTTCCAGGCGTCCAGCAGTGTTCCGCGCACGTAAGGATACTTCACGCGCAGCGGGCTATAGAGATACCAGGAAAATGAAATTCCGCGCTGGCAGCCGCGCGGTTCGTAGGGCGGCAGATCTGCCGTGAGAGATGGGTAATCGAGCGCCTGCATCTCCCAGGTGACGATGCCGTTTTTCACGTAGATCTGCCAACTGCAACTGCCCGTGCAATTCACGCCGTGCGTCGAGCGCACAACCTTGTCGTGCTGCCAGCGGTTGCGGTAAAACTCCTCCCACTGGCGCAGCTTGGGGTCGCTGATGTCTTTAATCCAGGTGGTGCTTCCATTGCTTTTGCTCATCGTTTCCCTCAAATTTCCAGCTTGCCCTCGACCAGCGCACGCCGCACACCGCGGATTCTTCGCTTCCAGATCAGACCCAGAAGCACAAGGCCGAGCGCCGCGCCAACCACCCCTAGCAGCATGAAGATCAAGCGGTAGGTGCCTGCCGGTTCGGCGCCGGCTTCCTTCGATGCCTGCTCGAAAAACGCGGTGAGCGCGCTGATTTCATCCGGCTTCAGCGGATGCTTGTTGAAGATAGGCTTCATGGTGGCGCTGGCCGGACTTGAGAGCCAGGCCTCCAGGGCCCGGCGCCCATTCAAGCGTTTGTACACCAGAGTCAGGTCGGGCCCGAGCTGCCCGCCACCCAGCGCACTTCCCGCAGACTTCACCGCATGGCACGAAACACACGCCGGGCCATCCGCCTGCAGCCGCTGGCGCCCGAGAAACAACGCCTCGCCTTCTGCAACCTGTTCCGGCGTGAACGGCGACGCCGGCGCTTCGGCAGCGGGCGCCGCCGCCGAAGGCTCGCCGGAC
>JAJXZM010000181.1 GCA_021780055.1 Acidobacteriota bacterium | reverse complement strand
CATAGTCGCCAAAGGCCGCAGCCCGGCTGACCTGCCTTCTTTCAAAAAAGCTTCCGGCGTGCAAGGAAACGTCGGTAAACGTCTTGTTGCCATTGTTCCGCAGCAGCGCGCTTTCCATGGGAATGAGCCACGAAAGCCCGCCGTTGACAATGAAGATGTCTTTCCATCCGTCATTATCGAAATCAAAGAAGCCGTCTCCCCAGCCGACGTACTGGCCGGAAACCTCGCTGACGCCGGCGTCATTCGTCACATCCATGAAGAAGCCGCCGGCCTTGCCGGGATTGTGGAACAGGCGATGGAAACGGGCATCGGAAACAAACAGGTCCTGCCAGCCGTCATTGTCGTAGTCGCCAAAGATCGGCCCCATCGCTGTGGTCGCTTCACCGTTCTGGCCGTAGGCAACGTTGACTTCCACTGCAACGTTCGTGAACGTCCCGTTGCGGTTGTTGTGGTAGAGGTAGCTGGGCATGGTGTCGTTGGCAACGTAAATGTCCGGCCAGCCGTCGTTGTCGTAGTCGCCCACGGTGATGCCCATCGCCCGGCCGGCCTGGCTGCCAATCCCGGAATCCTTTGAAACGTCGGTAAAGGTCCCATTCCCGTTGTTGTGGAAGAGTCGGTTGAATTCAGGGTCGTAATCGAGCGGGCCCGGGTAGTGATCGCCGGGGTAATACTGGCGATAGCTATTAACAAATCTCAGATAATTGCCAACGAAGAGATCAAGATGACCGTCGCGGTCATAATCCAGAAAAGCTGCTCCAACTCCAAAATAAGGATTTTCCACTCCCGCATCCGCTGTAACGTCAGTAAATGTCCCATCCCCATTGTTGTGATATAGAATGGCGACGTTATATCCGGTGACGTAAATGTCCTGGTAACCATCATTGTCAAAGTCGCCCACGGTGACGCCGGTTCCCATCCCTTTTCCCGGCACGCCGGCCTGTGCCGTAACGTCCGAAAAAGTGCCGTCGCCGTTGTTGCGATAAAGATGGTTTGTCGCGTCCATGCCGTCCGGAGCGGAGTGGTTGGTGAGGCCCTCGACGTAGCGTCCGCTGGCAACATAAAGGTCGAGGAGACCATCGTTGTTGTAATCAAACCAGGCGCAACCCGAACCGGTTCCTTCAAGGATGGAACTCAACTCTTTTTCGCCAAACGAGTGCCTGAAGTTGATGCCGGATTTCGCAGTAACATCCACAAATTGAGGAAATGCAGGTGCAGCCCCAGACTGCGGAGCAACGTTCGCCCCCAGAAGTCTGCCTGCCGCCCACAGAGGTCCGCCAGCGGCAGCCAGCGTCAACAATTGTCGTCGAGAAATCCTCATGTGCTCCTCAGTGTTTTACTGATTGCTGACTCGAAGGCACTCCGACGGGAATCGGCGCGTCGGAACGTTTCAATGCCAGTGGCCAGCGGTCTGGCGGCGCCAGGGCCTTGCTTTCATGGCAGCCCAGGCAGGGGACATCTTCACCCGTGCGCGCCCAGATCCAGCTCTTTTGCATATGGATCACAGCACCCTGTGCGCTCAGCAATTCAAACCGGATAGGGTGGTCTGCAGGAACCTTGATATAAAAAGAGCCGTCGCTTTCCACCGGGGCCTGGCCAAGAATTCGTTCGGTATGGTGGTCCGGTTGAAGCGCAATCACGCGCACCTGCGCAATGTGTCCCGCCAGACGCCCATGCGGCGCATCGGCCGACAGGTAAGAGTTCAGGCAAACAATGCGTCCGTAGTCACGATCCGGGTGGAGAATAGTCCAGTAATAAAGCGGAGCAGGACGTGGCTCAAGCGGCACAGCGTCAATGCCCGAGAATTTGGCATTGCGGTAGATCGTTTTCTCGACGCTCCTGGTCGCAAGATTGAACACGTAGAGGCCAAATTTCCCCGCCGGGCCGCCATCCGACTTGGACACGATCAATAGGTTTCCATCGAGCGGGTGGGCTGAAGCATAAACGGAGCCGCCGGCCGTGATCACGGAATTGTGCAGGGCTCCAGGCCGGACCCATGCAAGCTGCCCACCAATCGACCGGCCCTCAGTGTCCGCCTTCTTCACAAACAGCACGGTTCCATCGCGCAATTCCACCGCCGCACTACGCACAGCGTCCGGCGCGCTGTTCCACCTGAATGGGCTGAGACCCGAACCGTCCGGCCGCAGTGTGTAAAACATGCGGGATTCACTGCCCTGGCTGCCGGATACGAGCATTGTCCTGGCCGAGACAAGAATGCGCCCGCTGGCAAGAACCGTTTCAACCCGATAATTTCCCGGGCCAAATGTGATGGCATGAGCGCCGGAGCCGTTCTCTTGAGATACATAGACGGCCGAGGTTTGCCGGGTTCCTTTTCCCGTCAGCATCGTAAAGACAATCTGGTTTCGCGGCAGGTAGGCGGGCTGAACGCAATCCGCCGGGCACTCGGTAAGCTGCCGCTGGCCGGAACCATCGGCATTCATTTCCCAGATTTGCCATCGCGCCCCGCGTGTCTTTTGTCCGGCAAAGAGGACGTGCGAGGCATCAAATGAAACTCGTGGATCAGCCGCAGCGAAAAATCCTGGAGTCAGATCAGAAACAGAAGAGGACGGGCCACCCGGCGCAAGCCGCACCAGGCGGCTTCCCTGCGGGAAACGCTCCGTCAGTCCGCCTGGGGATACCGTGGGGGCCTCAACAAAAATGATCGTGGGGAAAGAACCTTTGCCCGCTGCCTGAGATTCGGTCAGAGTAGGTTTCGGCGCGGCAACTACCAGCCACAGGCAGATAAGTATGATAATGACGTTAAGAGTGCGTAAGAATCTCATTAAGACAAAATCCGTTCTAAGAACACCACAGCAGTAACTGGCGCGGGACGCGTACCTACGCGCCCAGTGCCTTATCAGACTGAAACCACAGATAAAATACCGCGATGATCTTCCCTTACTCACACCCAATGACGCCGACGAACCGTTATAATTAGGCAAGAGAGATGGTTCGTCGATGACATCCGGCAGATTTCGACATGACGGATGTCAAACCCCCGCCTCCTAATTGTTTTATGTATAGGGGATAGTGGCTTTATCCGAGGCAGGCTGCAATCATTGAAGACGTCAGCGACGCGCTGTCGCTTCCAGAGCACGCACGTCCTGGATGACCAGGCGGCGGCCACGCTTCTCGATCAACCCTTCCTGCCGCAGTGCATGCCAGGTTCGGCTTACAGTTTCCGGAGACAATTCCAGAATTTCTGCAATTTCCTGGCTTGAAAGAGGTAGAGTCAGAGAACAGGAACTTGCGGGGCCCGATTCGCCGGCCGAAAGAAGCGACAGGACAAAGGTGGCCACACGCATACGGGCGTCCTTAAAACTCATGTTGGTCATCTGGGCACGGGCCTCGGCGACCTCGCTCACGAGCAAGCGGATCATATCAAGAGAGATGTCTGGGTTGGAGCGCAGGAAGGCAAAGAACTGATCGCGCGGTACCGAGCAGATTTCCGAGTCTTCCAGGACGACCGCGGTCAGCGGGTACCTTTCTTCGTTTAATGCCTCCAGGCCGAAGAGGTCACCGGGAAACAGGATACGCGTGATCCGTTCCTTGCCGTTCTCAAGCGACTTGACCAGCTTGACCAGGCCCGCATTCAAGCCAAAAATATGCCGCGCGGCCCCGCCTTCAAAAAACAGAATCTGGTTTCTGTGGAATTGCGAAGGGCAGAAGATACAGGAAAGATTCTTTATCTGTTCGTCCGAAAGGCTGCGGAAAAGCGTACTGGAGAGGACACGGCAATCTGGACAACTTGTCTTCAAAATTTCCTCCCGGCCTCGCTTTGGGGTGGCCCTGCCCATCGGCTGTAAAAGACCCCGGGTACCAATGGAACAGTTGCCTCTCAGCCCTCCAGGCCGTAAGCATCCCTCTGCCGCGACAGGCAGGTTCGCTAATCTCACAGTATTCTAACAGAAATCAAGCGGCGAACCCGGTCGCCGGATTCTCTTTTCCGGGCGCTCCGGAACCTTGCAACCCAAAATCTTACAGAGGTTTGGGCAGCCAACGGCTTGACTTGGTTGGAAGCAGCAGGTTATCGTAGTTGTTTAGACTTTGGAATACGAACTTAACAGGGAGTCAGAGCTTTGAAGAGGACTTACCAACCCAATCGGCGTCGGCGTGCCAAGACACATGGATTCCGCGTTCGCATGAGAACCCCCGGGGGGCGCCAAACGTTAAAGCGGCGCCGCCGGAAGGGTCGTCATCGCCTGACTCCGTGAATCCTGATTCGGCTGCTTTCCCCAAACAATATCGGCTGCTCCGTCGATTGGATTTTCAAAGGGTTTACAAGCAAGGGCAGCGCCGAAGTGCCTCATTATGCACCGTGTTTTATCGACCGAACGGTCTCATCGAGACGCGCCTGGGCATTACGGTGCCGAAACGCCTCGGTACGGCCGTGCTGCGGAACCGCATCAAACGGCGGATCAGGGAGATTTTTCGCCTTCACCGGCGGGAACTACCGGGCGGCTGGGATATTGTGCTGAACCCTCGTCCCGGAGCGGCCACAGTCGCCTATCGCGCTCTGGAACGGGAACTTTTGCGCCTTTTTCCCGGCGAGTCGCCGGCCGCATCGTCCGGGGGGCAGCATATTCGCTGAAATTGCTGGTGTTGGGGTCGATTCGTTTCTATCAGATTTGTCTTTCGCCCATTATCCCCTCTTCGTGCCGCTTTTATCCCTCGTGCTCGGCTTATGCCTATGAAGCGGTGGATAAATGGGGCGCATGGGAAGGAAGCCGGCTTACAATTCACCGGCTGTTGCGATGCCGGCCCTGGGGCGGTCACGGATACGATCCGGTCCCGTAGCAATCAGGTGGGCCGAGGACGAGAGAGTTAAGCAGAAAGCCTTTCACTCATGGACAACGAAAAAAGGTTCTTGATAGCTATCGCCCTGTCGTTTATCTTGCTCATGATATGGCGGGTCATGTTCTTCAAGGCCCCGCCCCCAGCGCCGAACTCGTCTGAGGCGACGCGGTCTGCCGCTCAGCAAGGCACCACAAAGGCGGAAGCTCCTAAGCTTCCGGCGCCTCCGCTGATCCCCGTTGTGGAGGGCCAGCAGGCCCGCGACATCACAGTTGAAAACGATTTTTACACGATCACTTTTTCCACCCGGGGGGGCGTGGTCAAGAGTTGGGTCCTGAAGAAGTATGATGATGCCAACGGCAAACCCCTCGACGTTGTTGACCCCGCCGCCTGCAAGCAACTTGGGTATCCGATGAGCCTGCGGACCACCGACGATTCGCTCAACCAGAAAGTGAACCAGGCGCTTTACGCAGTGCAGCCGGTTGGGACTGAGCTGAAGGCCCCGGCGACGCTGGAATTTACTTACAGCGACGGACACGTGCAGGTCGAGAAGAAGTTTACGTTCGGGTCGGACTACATGGTGCATGTCGACGTCAGCTTGGCCCAGGACCAACACTACGTTCCCGTCAGGGTGGCATGGGTAGGAGGGTTCGGCGACCATTCGCTTCCCGAGCAGGGTGAATTTGCTCAGAGCATGGTGGCTTATCAAATCAACGACAAGCTTGAAACCACTGATCTTCACAAGATCAAGAACGAGCTGACCCAGTCCGGCCCGTTTGAATTCGCGGGACTTGAAGACCGTTATTTTGCCGGTATCTTCTTCCCTGAGTCCTCGGACCGGGTCTTTGGAGCCGGGTACACACAATGGAAGCCCGAGAACTGGAAAGAAAAAGAGCTGCCCAGCGCCGGATATGCAGAAATGGGAAGCTCTGTGGCGCAGCCGGTAAAATTCAATTTGTTTGTCGCCCCCAAATCCATAGATGTCCTGAATTCAACACAACCCTCTCTGACCGGGCTTGTGGATTTCGGCTGGTTCAGCTTCATTGCCAAACCGCTGTTCCTTGCGTTGCGCTATATTTATGACCACTGGGTGCACAATTACGGGTGGGCCATCGTTATTCTGACCATCATCCTGAACATGGCCCTGTTCCCCCTGAAACTCAAGAGCATTCGCTCCGCGCAGGAAATGCAGCGCATCGCGCCGCTGGTGAAAAGTATCCAGGACCGCTACAAGCAATACAAGTTCAACGACCCGCGCAAAGCGCGAATGAACCAGGAAGTGATGAAGCTCTATCAGGAGCATGGAATCAATCCGCTTGGCGGCTGTCTACCCATGCTGCCCCAGTTGCCCATCCTTTATGGGTTCTACGAATCGCTGGAAACGCCTTTTGAATTCCGCCACGCGCCCTGGATATGGTGGATTAAAGACTTGTCTATGCCCGATCCTTCCCGTATCATGGGTCTGCCGATTCCCATCCTGCCCGTAATTATGATGGTAAGCATGTTCTTCATGCAGAAGATGACGCCGATGATGACGGCCGATCCGAATCAGAAGCGCATGATGATGATTATGCCTTTAGTGTTCGGCATCATGTTCTTCCACCTGGCCAGCGGCCTGGTTCTCTACTTCCTGGCAGCGAATCTGGTCGGCATTATCCAACAGCTCATCATCAACCGCTTTATCACGCCGAAACAGCCGCCGCTGGTGCCACCGAAGGCCATCGAGGCAAAGGCATAGAGAGGTGAAATTATGACCACACAACTTTCACCTGAGCAGACGGAGAGCAACTATCTGGCCAGGATCGGGTCTCTCGTCGGGGAGATCATTCAGCACGGAGGTTTCGACCTCAAATCAACAGTTAGAAAATCAGATCCCGCTGGAGAAGGTCCCGATGCGGCTGCGATCGTGGTGGATTTTGAAGGACCGGACTCCGACCTGTTGCTGGAAAAAAACGCCGCCCTTCTGGACGCGCTCGAATATGTTGTTCTGAAGGCCGTGCGCGTCGATGACGATCTGTACGGTAGAATCAGTTTTGACTGCGACGGCTGGCGGCAAGTTCGCGCTGAAGAGCTGAAACTTACAGCGCTGATGGCCGCAAAACAGGCTATCGAGACAGGAAGCCCGTTTCACCTGACTCCGATGAACTCACGCGAACGACGCATTGTTCATCTGGCACTCAAAGAAGAAACTACAGTCAGGACGATGAGCGAAGGTTCGGGGCCCTCCCGTAAGGTTGTCATTTACCCCGCGGCATCCTCTTCCTGAAAACAACCGCAGGTTTTTCCATGATGAACGAGGACACCATCGTAGCCATTGCAACTCCACCGGGCCGCGGCGGCATTGGGGTGGTTCGCCTTTCGGGCAAGAATGCAATCGAGATTGCTTCACAACTGATCAGGCTGGCAAAAGTGCCTCCGGAAGTGCAACGTTCAGCGCTGGGAAAATTCACGGACCCTCATACCGGGAAGGTTCTGGATGAGGTCGTGGTCACTCTTTTCCGGCATCCGCATTCATACACATGCGAGGACGTCGTCGAGATTTCCTGTCACGGTTCTCCGGTGATCCTGAGGTATCTGGTGGAATGCTGCCTTGAGTGCGGTGCTCGCGCGGCAGAGCCGGGCGAGTTTGCCATGCGCGCTTTCCTGAACGGCCGCATTGACCTGACCCAGGCCGAAGCTATCCGGGACCTGATTGAATCGCAAACTCTTTACCAGGCAAGGGTTGCCGCCACACAACTTGCAGGCTCGCTTTCCGCTCGGCTAAAACCCCACAAACAAGCCTTGCTGGACCTGATTGCCCG
>JAJXZM010000431.1 GCA_021780055.1 Acidobacteriota bacterium | reverse complement strand
CGGTAAAATCTCGGACCAGGACCGGCAGGCATTTATTCAACAGATTGAAGAAGCTCCGGCGGCCTTGTGGTCGGCGGCAGTGGGGCTTTCCGACGAGCAGTTTGACACGCCTTATCGTGATGGCGGATGGACGGTGAGGCAGGTAATACACCATCTGGCGGATAGCCACATGAACGCCTTTGTCCGGTTCAAGCTGGCGATGACGGAAGACCAGCCCGCGGTCAAGACCTACAATCAGGAGCGCTGGGCGGAACTGCCCGATGCGAAAACGGTGCCGGTTGTGGTGTCGCTAAACCTGTTTGACTCGGTGCACAAACGCTTCGTCGCGCTGCTGCGGTCGATGAGCGCGGCGGACTTTGCGCGCACCATGAACCACCCAGAGCAAGGGATTGTTTCTCTTGATTTTTACCTGAGTCTTTATGCCTGGCACGGGCGCCACCACGTAGCGCAGATCACTTCCCTGCGCGAACGTAACGGCTGGAAATAAAGACAGTTATTGAGGCCGACCGACCGGCGGGCTTCGTCTCCCGCTGCTTGTTCAGTCGCATTTTTCCGCGCACTATCCAGAGCGCCCATGGGGCTGGGCGTTTGAGATTTCATTCGATCTTAAAATCACGCCACAAGAGGAGGAAGCATGCCAGTTCGCAAGGCTGAAGCACAATGGAACGGAACACTTCTGGAAGGAAACGGCCACATGAAGATGGCCACCGGTTCGTATGACGGGCCCTTCACATTCAAGTCGCGCATGGAGAACGGCGAAGGCACAAACCCAGAGGAATTGATTGCCGCCGCGCACGCGGGATGCTTCTCCATGGCCTTCTCCGCCACAGTCGGCAAGGCGGGCTTCAGTCCCAAGCGTGTCCGCACCACGGCGTCGGTTCACTTTGACAAGGTGGAGGCAGGGTTCGCCATCACCAGCATCGATCTTGAGACTGAAGCCGAGATTCCCGGCATCGACGAAGCCAAGTTTCAGGAACTGGCTGACGCAGCCAAGAAGGGCTGCCCGGTGTCCAGGGCGCTGGCCGGCACCACCATCAGCCTGAAGGCGAAGCTCGTCCAGTAGCCGCAGCGTCGCCCGGGGCTATGCATCAGTCACGCAAAAGGAGTATCCTGATGCGTGGCTGACTTCAATGTCTCTACCTGAGAGCCTTAGCCCATGCCTGGGATGATGCGAGGAGCCTTGCTCTGGGCTTCTCGAAACAACTGGTTGCGCGAGCGTGCGGCGCGGTACAGATTTGTCCGTCGCAGTGTGGAACGCTTCATGCCCGGCGAGCAGATTTCCGACGCCATCGCCGCGGCACTTACGCTGGAAGATCAGGGCCTGGGCACCGTGCTGACGCATCTGGGGGAAAATGTCTCCACTTCAGCAGAATCTGAATCTGTCACCGCGCATTACCTGGAAGCGCTAAGCCAGGTGCGCGCGGCGGGGTTGCAATCCGAACTTTCCGTCAAGCTGACGCACTTGGGGCTCGACCTGAGCCACGAACTTTGCCAGGCGAATGTGGAAAAGCTGATTCAGGCGGCTGGCGCCTCGTCGATTGTGTGGATTGACATGGAGTCGAGCGCGTACGTTGATGCCACGCTCGACCTGTACCGCAATCTTCGAAAAGAGTACTCCAACGTCGGCGTGTGCCTGCAGGCTTATCTATTGCGGACGGCGGAAGACTTGGCTGCCCTGCTGCCGATGGGGCCTGCCATCCGGCTCGTGAAAGGCGCCTATCTTGAGCCTGCCAGCGTGGCCTTTCCTCGAAAAGAGGACGTGGACGAGAATTTCTTTGCGCTGTCCACAAAGCTCCTGAGCAAGGAAGCGCGGGCTGGCGGGGTTCGAACCGTGGTTGCCACGCACAATCTGAATCTGATTCACAGGATTGAAACGCTGGCGCGCAATGAGAATCTACCGGGAGCGGATTTTCAATTTGTGATGCTGTACGGCATCCAGCGTGCGGAGCAGCTTCGGCTGGCGCGGGACGGATGGCGCTCCGGTGTGCTGATTTCCTACGGAACGTTCTGGTTTCCGTGGTATATGCGGCGGCTGGCCGAGCGCCCCGCCAATGTCGGTTTTGTCGTCAGGAATCTACTGGGAGGATGAAAACTGCGCCGGGGCCGAGAGGCCCGAGGCGGCTGCTATGGGAAGCAAGAAAGAGAAAGTAATTGGCATCCTTGCCGTGCAGGGCGATTTTGCCATGCACGCTGCAATGCTTGACCGGATTGGCGTGCCGTGGAAACTGGTGAAGCATGTGGAAGATTTCGAGGGGATCGACGCGCTGATTCTGCCCGGCGGCGAGACCACCACGATGCTGAAATTCCTCACGGAGCGGAAACTAGGCGACGCGATCAAAGCCTTCGCAAGCGATAACAAGCCCGTTTTCGGGACCTGCGCCGGAGCTATCCTGATGGCCAGCGAAGTTCTGAACCCCGAACAGGAAAACCTGCGCCTGATGGACATTTCCATTGAGCGCAACGCTTACGGCCGGCAGATAGATAGTTCCATCCAGCAGGGCGAGTGCTCTGAAGTTTCCGATGAGCCTATAGAGATGGTTTTTATCCGCGCGCCGATCATCCGCCGCGTGGGCAGCGGCGTTAAGGTGCTGGGGCGATCTCAAGGCCTGCCGGTGCTCGTGGAGCAAGGGAAACTGCTGGCAGCCACGTTCCATCCCGAGTTGACGGAAGACGAAACCATTCACCGCTATTTCCTGGAAAAGACAAAAGACTGTTAGAGAGCGTCGCCGGTCGACGTGCCGCTTGTGCTGGTGCGGGAGCCTGCGTGGCATTAAAGGACTGAATCTTGAGTTGGCGGGAGGGTTACCGTTAAAATTCTGATTGACCCTGTTACGCATTGGAGGAAAGTGTGAGAGTAATTGTAGATCATCACGATGCTGAATTGCTGCTGCGGCTGTATGACATGCGCCGCGAAGAGAAGCTGCGCCGCGCGCGCGAATGGTTCACCCAGGAGTTCCAAACGCTGCCGCCGGAAGAATTCATAGCAAAATATCCGCCGGGCTCGCAGGAGAACGCCTACTTTCGCATGGTCATCACCTATTGGGAGATGGTGGGATCAATCGTTAACAACAACCTGATCGAGAAGGGCTTTTTTTTCCAGAACACAGGCGAATTTTTTGGCGTATGGGAAAAGATCAAGCCAGTGATGCCCGCCTTGCGGGAAAGTTATAAGAACCCGCTGCTTTGGAAAAACCTGGAGCAGATGGCCACGGCCTACGAGGAGTGGATGAACAAGCGCGCTCCGGGAGCCATCGGCGCCTACAGGGAACGGATCGCAGCCGTCCGGAAGAAGTAGAGCGTTTTTGCTTTCCACTTCGGGCGGAAACTGCCTGGGAGCTGCGAGATTATTTTCGGGACATGATCGGATACCAGAAGGGTTCCCGCTTCCGGGTAAACCGCCCGCTATCGCATGCTTCTGGGGTCCCATCATAAGCATTTGATTTCCCTGCTCTTCCAGCGGCTTATCAACGGTCTCTTCGCGCCCGTAAGGGAGTTATAATGTCATTAGAAGAGAGTTTCAACGCTTCAGCCTGGAGAGTTCCAAGGCGATGAAGACACTCCGCGACATCCTGCAAGAATCCGTTCAAGAAGGTGAACTGTACGAAAAGATGGACAACGGGTTTGTGCGCTGCGTGGCTTGCGGCCATCGCTGCCCCATTCCCGACGGCCAGGTGGGTGTCTGCAAAGTGCGGTTTAACCGCGGCGGAAAACTCTACGTTCCATGGGGCTACGTGGGCGGAGTCCAGTGCGACCCGATTGAGAAGAAACCGTTCTACCACGCTTATCCCGGCGCGCTGGCTTACAGCTTTGGCATGCTCGGATGCGATCTCCACTGCCCCTACTGCCAGAACTGGGTAACATCGCAGGCCCTGCGTGATCCGCGCGCCGTTTCTTCACCTTTACGGGCCACGCCGGAAATGCTGGCGCAGGATGCCGTGAATCAGGGCGCCAAAGTTGTGGTGAGCACTTACAACGAGCCGCTTATCACCAGCGAATGGGCCGTGGCCATCTTCAAGGAAGCGCGCAAGGCTGGGCTGAAGACCGGGTACGTCTCGAACGGTAACGCCACCCCTGAAGTGCTGGATTTTCTGCGCCCGTGGATTGACCTCTACAAGATCGACCTGAAGAGTTTTGACGACCGCCACTACCGCCAGCTTGGCGGGCGGCTGCAGCCCATCCTGGACACCATCCGCCGGACGCACGAGATGGGCTTCTGGGTGGAGATTGTTACGCTGCTGATCACGGGTTTCAACGATTCAGAACACGAACTCAAAGGGCTGACCGAATTTGTTGCGAGCGTTTCACCCGACATTCCGTGGCACGTGACGGCATTTCACAAGGACTACAAGATGACGGACCCCGCCGACACCACGCCTGAAATGCTGAAGCACGCCGTTGCCATCGGCCGGGCCGCCGGTCTGCACTACGTGTACGCAGGCAATATGCCGGGCCGGGTCGGCGATCTTGAAAATACATACTGTCACCAGTGCGGCGAGGCTCTGATCGAGCGCTACGGCTACCACATTTCAAAATACCTGATCACCCCTGACGGCCATTGTCCATCCTGCAGGGAAGCCATCCCGGGCCGCTGGGCCGATAAATTTGAAGGCCAGATCGCCAGTTCACCCTACCTGCCCTATTTCCGCCAGCGCGGCGCACAACTGACCACGCTTGACTGATTTCGAAGCCCCCGAAAAAATCGCTTAAGTTAATGCAGGTGGAAGAAGAAGTAACCGGGGCCGACCCGCATGCTGTGGATCAGGGCCGGAGGCGATAGCGCGCCTATCAGAAATCCGGCCACTGCCTGCACAAACGCCAGCGGCCAGATGTTGGGGTGGCGAAAGAAAATCTCAGCAAAAATGAACCCGCCGGCAAAAGTTGCGGCCATCAGGACAGGGTTGGGAATGTGAACACCGGCAAAAAGCATTGCGACAACCAGAGACCGGAGATGCGGCGACTCAATTATCCGCATCAGACGGCGGTGAAAGTAGGATTGCGTGAGAAATTGCTGAAAAGAACACCAGAGCAGATACCAGCCGAATGAAAGCCACACCCGCGGAGAAGCCAGTCGGCTGGCGCTGTCATGGGCCCAAACGGCGTAAACGGCGGCCGCAACGATAACCAAAGCAAACAAGGGGAAACTTGCCCGCGCGCATTGGCGGAACTCCCGGCCCGTCAGCCCCATGGCTTCGAGCGTGTCGCCATAGAACCATTGACTGAAAAGCACGGCGGCCAGCAGCGGAAACCAGAGAAAAGTGTAGGTGTCCTGCCAGCGCCAGATGTAAAGCAGAACCGCCGCATACACGGCCAGAACCTCGCTTGCCGTAATCCATGGACTCAGCCGGTGAACTGAACGAGACGATTCCCCAACAGCAAAACGACTTGCCGCAGCCATTCATGCCCTCGCTTCTATTGTAGGTCACAGAGCGCCGGTGCAAACAAAATCACAAGCAGCTAGTTGCCGGAGAGCATCCGCCGGACGGCGTCAACCGCGTGTTCGCTTGAAAGTGAAGCAGGTGTAAAGATTTCCTCCCACTCAATGTCCGGGAAACCCATGCGAGTCAATTTTGCCGGGAGCAATTGCCGGAGCGTTGCAGGATCGTCCGAGGGGATGGCCACAATTGCGTTGAAGATGATCTGGTGGAGTTGCCGCTGCCAGCGGTAGTCGTGCAGCAGTGGAACGAGTACGTTCTTGACCGGACCTTGCGGTGTGCCGGTGCAAAGCAGGCGGAGGGTGAATTGTTCGAGATGTAGATTCGTCGCCATAGGCGCGCAAGCGTCATGCCGCGGCCTGGTTGCCGGATTCTTCAGGCGGTTTGGCAGGCGCGCGCATACCCGCATAAAACGACCACTCGCTGGCCCAGGTAGCGACGCGGAACCAGTAGCGGCCGAACATCACCAGTTGCTGGCCGATAAAAAGGGCCGCGAGGACCAGCGCAGTTTCATAGTATTGCTTGGAAGTGTCTCCAAGCGCCACGTGAAGGATGTGCCACGGCATTAACAGGCGATAGATTACGAGCAGCACAAGCCCGCACAGTGCCGGGATGGCGTAGACCACCACCGCTCTTCTGATGCGGAATAAAGAGAATCCCAGCGCTGCCGGGACCGACTCCAGCACGCCTGAGTCGGTCAGCACCATCCTGACCCTTGCGAAATCAATCACCAGATTGACGAACACCAGCGCCAACAGTACAAGCAGTCCAACGCCCAGGTGCGCCACAAACGCCGAGCGGTCGTTCATCCAATAGAGGGTCAGGCGGTCTACCCGGCCCCCCAACTCAGCCAGGATAAACCGAAAGATTGCCCAGTAGCCAAAAAGGGCGATCACCATCAGCCAGAGCATCCGCCAGGCGTAGCGGCCGCAATCGCGAAAGAACCCGCCCAGCCGGAAAGGCTCCTTGGGGCGCTGGAACCGCGCCAGGACTCCGCCAGCCAGGACGGCGTTTACCGGCATGGCAATCAGTCCCAGCACCATGATGATTTGGGCATATTGCGCGACAGCGCCGCGGTTGTTAAAAACAAAATCAGTAAACCAGTTGTATGAAAATCCCGTCAGCAAATTGCGGCTCATCAGGCTGTGGGATGTGAAGTTGAGGATCCCATGGTAAACGGGCAACCCCGCGATGGCGGCCAGGACCAGGTTTGCGGCAAAAAGGATGAAGATGGCCCCGCGCGATCGCCGCGCGAGCCTGAATCCCTGGCGAATGGAAGTCCTGGCTGTTACCATGGTTGCTCCGGGTTTGCCATTACTTTCAAATCAAGCCTCACTACAGCTCTATTTGCCATATCCACTAGCTGAAAAATCCCGCCGCGAAAAACAAGTTCTCAATCCAGAAGATCCAACGGATATACCACTTTACAGCAAAGGTGGAACTTGCCTTAACGGTGCGGCTGTTGTCGGTATAATTCGCGTCCACCAGCAGCTTGCGCGATGGGTCAACCTCTGCTGAAACAACCTGTCTGGTCCCACTGAAAGTGAATTGCGTCCAGCGATATTTGCCGTCCCAATGCTCATGCTCAACCTTGCCGTTATCAAACCTGATGTCTACATCCACGGGCGCCTCTGCGCCTCCCAGGCGGCGAACGGTGACGGTTGAGCGGTACTGCTTCTGTTTGCTTTCGTTGTAAGCCTTCAGGGCATCCTTCCGGGAATAGTAAACTTTCTTCCCGCCTTCGTCGTAGATCCCGGTTTTGCCGTAGCGTGGTTCATTCCAGATGCTCGAGACTGTGTAATCCGCAAGATTGGAGTTGTAGAAAAACTGCTGAAAAAACCAGTCCATGTTCTGGCCGGAGACCTGGTTGACCACGTTGATGAAATCCTG
This sequence comes from Acidobacteriota bacterium, assembly GCA_021780055.1. Next base: position 287 of record JAJXZM010000431.1, on the reverse strand, counting down.
CGTGGTGGGATGGCGGAAGCGCCACTGCTGCTGATAAGTGCGCATGACGCGAGCCATTACGTCCTGTCCGAGATAGCGCTCTAGCGTGTCGAGATTCAGGCCGGGGCGCTGGTAGGAATTCACCACGTAGCTCATGCGTGTGCGGTATTGCCAGCCGTTTCGAACCAGGTCATCGTCAGTTGCGTGCTGAAGGTAAACGTCGCGTCCCGAGGTCAGCTCCGGCAGCTTGACGCAGGAGAAAAACGGGCCGAGCGGAATGGAACCAACCCCATCAAATGGAAATTTCG
>JAJXZM010000107.1 GCA_021780055.1 Acidobacteriota bacterium | reverse complement strand
CAACGCACCCGATAACCACGGGCAGTTACGAAGTCCGGGGGAAATCGCGCGGAAAAAACACCGCGAAGAAGGTCGGCATCGGAGCTGCAGTCGGGGGCGTGATTGGCGCCATCGCGGGCGGCGGCAAGGGTGCTGCCATCGGGGCCGGAGTCGGCGCCGGAGCAGGTACCGCAGCGCAGGTGCTGACCCACGGCCAGCAGATCAACGTGCCAAGTGAAACCGTGCTCGACTTCACTATCGAGCAGCCCGTTATGCTGCCGGTAACCAACGCCTAAAACGGGGTTGCCAATACCCGCTCTCTCCCTGGGAGCGTCCACAGTACGTTTCTCACGCCTCCCAGGGCAGAGAGTTTCAACCGAAATTCAGTTTCCTATTGTCCTGGCGCAAGTTCAGGCTGGCAGATTCTTCATCCAGTACCATTCGAGCTCGATGCCGCCCATACGCCCGGCATCGAGGGCTATCGTTTCCTGCAGGATTTTGATTGCCACGTCGCGCTGGAGCTTCGTGTCGCGGGCGCGGTTCACTTTACCCCTGTCCCTGCACCCAGTGGCGAGATGATTTCATACGATCCGAGTTTTGTGCCTGCGGTTAGCATCACTTCACCCCATCAACCAGATACAGGTCTGAGAGCGAGCGATTGTAGGAGTATGCGTATGCTTTGCCATCGGGCGTTATTTTCACCGGCACGATCCCGACCAAGCCGATGGTATCCCGGGGTGCCAGCGTCGCGACCAGTTGTCGTCTCCCGGTCTCCAAGTCCAACCGAAATATCCGGGCGCGGGTTTGTTCGTTCTGGTAAATATAGGCAGCGCTTCGGTCCTTTGACCAGCTCACCCAAATATCTTCCGGCTGCAATCCCGGAACGCTTTGCGGTGGTTTTCCATCGAGTGAAAACAGCCATCCTTTTCCATTGACATCGCGCGCGAAGCATTTCTTTCCGTCGGACGAAACCACGTTTCCGATATACTCCATCGGCGAGACGGTGATGGCGGGAGTGATTGCTCGCGGTCTCCCGCCGACGGGACTCTCCACATACATCCGCCATTCGTGCCCGTCACTGGCGGCAAAATAGATTCCTTTGCCGTCTGGCATCCAACCGAGCACTGAGAACTGGTCCATCCCAAATGCTCCCAAATCCTTCGACTCTCCGGGACCTGTCGGCAGCAGCGCGAGATGCGGGGGTCCGAACGTGGAAACCAGCACCCATTTCTGGTCTGGGGAAAGGACCGGATTAAATCCGACGCCCAACTTGATCGGCGACGGTGCGTCTGTCCTCCACATGTAGGTATCGGGAGAGTCGCCTGCGGCTTCGCCATACTCACCAAAGGCGATCTCGCCTCCGTCGGGCGAAATGTCCTCCACCACTGGCGCGTCAAGCCATGAAAGATCGCGCTCGCTGGCGTCTCTCGTGCTTCGAAATTGCATTCCAGTGTGCCAGACTTCCTTGGTCAGAAGAATTCTCCCGTCCGGCGAGACGTCTTGGAGCCTTAACATGCCTGGCAGACGAAGCACAATGCGCTCGCTGCCATCCAGCGCAAGCGCATGAATCGCATTCGGCCAGGCGTGGGTGTTGGTCGCTCCGAACCACACCTCGTTCCCCTGGGGCGCCCAAGCCAGCCCTTCGACACTGGGAAACTGCTTTGACGATCGGGCAATCTGCTTCCCGTCCCGGTCGAGGATCACCACGCGCCCGGCATCGCCTGCCGTGCCGTATTGCACGAACGCGACCGCATTCCCTCGCGGCGAAGCGCGCAGGAAATCGAACCAGCTCCCGCTCTTGTAAATCACTTTCCCCAGCGGAAACTCCAATTGAAACTGGCCTCCCACGTCGCGCACGGCGGCCATCTTGTCACCCCCATGAATCCAGTCCGCCGACACCACGCTCGTCGCGACTTCCCGAGGCGCGCCAACCGAAAGGGGCGTCATCGCCAGCGTGCCTTCGCAGTCGCCAATAAAGATGTCCCGGCAACCGACCGAGACGGCCATTTGCGAGGCAGAGACAGCGAAGAGCGAAGAGCCCTTTAGTCCCAAGGGTCGCCACTCTGGACTATCCGGCGTGGTTGAGTAGATCTGCAGTGGCCGGTCATTCCATGCCGCGCTGTAAAGGATCGTCCGGTCGCCGGGAACAAACCGGGCCGCGTAAATCAGCCCGCGATCGAACGTGAGTTGATGAAAAGTTGGCTGAGGCACGCGCACGGTGGACTTCCAGAGAAACACACCCATCAGCATAATGGCCAAAAGTCCGGCAACGGCCCACGGCAGAGCGCGGCGTAGAGTCGACACCCTCACCCGGTCCCGCTCCTCGGGACCACCCTCTCCCGGCGGGAGAGGGCTTGGGAGCATGGTGGAACCGCTCAGCGTTTCTTCAATCGTGATGCGCGCCTCGCCAATGTCGCGGAGTCGCTGCTTGGGGTCTTTTACCAAACAGCGACGCACAAGTTTTTGAATGGCTGGCAGGGTTGTGTTTGGAATTGCGTCCCATGCGGGCTCGCTCTTGATGACTGAAGCCAGAACATCCGAAATCGTCTCGCCCTCGAACGGCTTGCGCCCTGAGAGCATCTCGTACAGCACGCACCCAAACGCCCAGATGTCCGCCCGGCGGTCTACGCGCTGCCCTTTGGCCTGCTCCGGGCTCATGTAGGCCGCCGTGCCCAGAATCATTCCCGCCTGCGTCGCCATCCCGCTCAGCGTGGGCGAGTTGGCCATGTCCATCGCGGCTGTGGAATCCTGTGGGTCCAGCACTTTGGCCAGGCCAAAATCGAGCACCTTCACTGTGCCTTCCGGTGTGATCTTCACGTTGGCCGGTTTCAGGTCGCGATGGATCACGCCGCGCTCGTGCGCGTATTCCAGCGCCTCGGCAATCTGCTTGGCGATGGGCAGGGCGTCATCAATTGCCAATGCCGAAGCCCGTGATCCTTCATTCGATCCTGCTCCGCCGGACCGCCCGCTCCCGGAGGGCGAGGACTTCATATCTGCAGTTTTCTCCCCTCGCCCCGCTTGCGGGGAGAGGGTGTCACGCGACGCGGGACGAGTGAGGGGTTGTGTACGCCGCAATCGTTCTGCCAATGTCTGGCCTTCCACCAGTTCCATCACCAGCGCGCGGACGCCGTTCGATTCTTCAAGGCCATAAATCGCAGCGATGTTGGGGTGATTGAGAGAGGCGAGCACTTGGGCTTCGCGCTCAAATCGTGCCATGCGCTGGGCGTCACGCGCCATTGTTTCAGGAAGGATTTTGAGTGCTACATCGCGCTGGAGCTTCGTATCGCGGGCTCGGTACACTTCTCCCATTCCCCCAGCACCCAGTGGTGAAATGATTTCATAAGCCCCGAGTCGCGTCCCCGCCCGTAGTACCATAATTTGCAGGCATTATACACCGCGGGGCGGAAGGTCCAGCCCTATTTTGCATTCCGGGCGGGGCTCACATGGACCATGGACAAGCTGTCCATGCTCCCTCAAGCGATCTTTGAGAGGAACTGCCAGGTGCGGGGCATTCGGTGGCGAGTGGCGGGATGTTTGATCAGAGATTTCTTTATTGCTGCAAGATCGCGCGGGAGGTCAACGTCCGGGCAGGGTTCGAGAACAGAGCAGGAAAAATTGTGATCGAGAAGTCTGGCAAGTGTGTCGCCGAAAGCGAATTTGGTTCCCAGGCGGGGGCCATTGAAAAGTCCCCGGCAGGTCCGCCGGAGACCGATCAGGTAAAAACCGCCGTCGGGGCACGGGCCCAGCACCGCGTCAGTGGTGCGCAATTCCTCCAGCGCCAGCCGCAGCATGGCGGGAGCAAGCGCCGGCGAGTCCGTACCGATAATCACCACTTGCGAATGCCGGCGCAGAAGTTGCGCGAATGCGCGCTGGAGCCGCTGGCCAAGGTCACGCCCCTGCTGGCCTTGGCAACAGAAGCCGGCGGGAACCAAGTCCAGTGGCAGGCTGCCGCCTGCGGTAAAAAGATAGCGCGTTGTCTCGCCCTTCAGTTTCGCAATCTTGCGCAACGCGTCAGAAACCAGCGCGCGGTGGAAGTCCGCCGCTCCGCCGGGCCCAAGCGCGGGAATCAATCTTGTTTTGGTCTTTCCGGGAACAATTGCTCGGGCAAATATGGCCACAGCCGGGGAGTTGCGTGGCGACCCCGGCTGGCGTGGTTTGGCTTCCCCTTTTGCGGGAGATAGCTTGCGATGAGAATGGATTGAATGTTTCGGCAAGTCAGTCTGCTGGTGGTCATACTCCGCGGCCGCAAGTTGTCGGCATCGCGCGGGAATCGCGTCACGCAATCAATCCGCTCCCGGCGGCCGCCTGAAAACTAGATGAACATCTGCTCGTCCTGCGGCACGTCGCTCGTGCGGGAATCGCGGCGTCTGGAAAGGAAGAAGTCCAGGCCGGCCTGGACTCCCTTCAATACCGCCGATGCTTCCGTTACAGGCGCGATGATGTTGCGCTGAACGGCGCTTGTCGTCTTATCCACCTTCTCGAGCACATCGGTGATGGTCTGGTCAACACGAATGACCTGCCGGCGGAAACGGTCAAGCAGGTCGTCGAGAACATCGTCGACCCTGCCGGTCCGCTCACGCAGAACGCGTGCGACTTCCGCCAGATCCGATGTGATGGAACGGAGAGGGTCGCGCGAGTTCGAAACAATTTCGGTGAGTGACTGAGCCAGAGGATCGATGCGGCGGGTTACATCGGCCCGCAGGTCTTTCACCTCTTCCTGAATGCGGCGGACCGTTACATAAAGTCCGAACATCGAGAAAGCCTGCAGGACGATGGCTGCGGCGGCAATGATAATGAAAATTGTCAACACGGTATCGTGTGCCATACGCTACGATGGGCCGCCCGAGCAACTGCCTGGGAGTGACTCACTGAGCCGCTTTGCCCTTCTCCTCCCGATAGGCTTGCTTGCCGGCCTCAAGCGCGGCAGAAAGCTGTTCCTTCTGTTTCGTGACCGTGTCCCGGGCCTTGTCCACATAACCTTCGGCCTTCTGGCGATACTCCTTGCTCTTTTCGGTCACCCGGTCCCGGCCTTCGTTGGCCCGCTGCACAATGTAGTCGCGCGTCTCTTTACCTGTTTTGGGAGCAAACAGGAGGGCAAGAATGGCACCAATCCCCGCTCCAGCCAGAAAGAACGCTAGCTTCGACCCTCCGTCGTTGTCACTCATTAGATTCCTCCTGATTAGGCAACCAGCTTGATCGCAAAAACTTTGCCCCGCTCAAAGGCGCCTTCTGCCTGCTTGCGAATCTCGCGGGTCCGTTCGGCAACAAAATCAGCGCCGTCTTCGGCAGCCCTGGAAATCAACTTCCGCGTCTGGCGGCCGCTCTGGGGAGCATATAGCAGGCCCATCACAGCCCCAATGCCTACGCCTGCGCTCAGAACACCCAAACCGTAAAGAACACTCTTCGTCTTCATGGTTGACCTCCAATCTAGCCCAACCATATCAAAGTCCAATCAGATTTTCAACAATAAACTACATTATTATTAAAGCAATTATTTATATACCGTCTAGACTATTTATATTAGCGCTGCTCAGAACCTTCAAAATATTCCATTATTTGTATCGCCTGTTTTTGTGTCACAATTTGGGACAGTTCAGCCTCGCTCACTGACCGGAGCCTCGCGAGACTCCCGAAGTGCTCCAGGAGCTTTCTGGCTGTGCTCTCGCCCACTCCTGGGATATCCAGAAGCTCAGAAGCCAGCTCGCGGCGGGTACGGCGCTTCCGGTGGAAGGTCACTGCAAACCGGTGGGCTTCATCCCTGATCCGCTGGATCAGGTGCAGCGCCGGCGAATGATGGTCCAATGCAAGCGGCTCGTCTTCCCGTCCATAGAGGTATAGAATCTCCTCCCTCTTGGCGATGCTGGCCAGCGGCTGGTTAATAATCTCAAGCTCCGCCAGCGCATCCGCAGCTGCATGGAGTTGTCCGAGGCCCCCGTCAATCAAGACCAAGTCGGGCAGGGCCTTGTTTTCCAGTTGCAGGCGCCGGTAGCGCCGGCCAACAACCTCCCGCATACTGGCAAAATCGTCATTCTGCGGTACCGTCTTGATGATGAACTTCCGGTAATCGGATTTTTTCATCTGGCCGTTTTCGCACACCACCATGGAAGCAACGATATCGGTCCCCTGAATATGCGAAATGTCAAATGCCTCAATACGCCGTGGTGGTTTCGCCAGGTCGAGGACATCTGCGAGTTCGCCCAGCATTTCTTCGGTTCTTGGTTTGAGAACTCGGAACCGTCGTTCAAAAGAATGGCGGGCGTTCCTGGCAACCAGTTCCAGCAGGCCGCGCCGTTTGCCGGCATCAGGGGTATAAACGTGAACGGCCCGGCCGCGTTTCTCAGACAGCATCTCTTCAAGAAGGCGCTGGTCCTCAAAGCCGACGGGCACAAAGATTTCGCCCGGCACATACTGCTGGTCCAGATAAACCTGCTTCACCAGCGCCGAGAAGACGTCGCCAAGATCGGGTTCATCAAGGTCTTCCCAGAAGAATTCGCGGCGGTCCACGGTGCGGCCGTTGCGGAAGTGGAACAGGTCCACTGCCATCTGGGTTCCCTCACGATGGAAACCGAAGATGTCAAAATCCTCTCCGCTTGAAGCCGCCATCTTCTGCCGCTCGCGCAGTTGTTCAACGGTCAGCAACTGGTCGCGATAGCGGCCGGCCTCTTCGTAGCGCTGTTCCTCCGAAGCGCGCTCCATGCGACTGTGGAGTTGCCTTACCAGTTCGCTTTCTCGGCCTTCGAGGAACATGCGAACGTCGCGCACGGCTTCTGTGTACCGCTCCGGCGTCGTCAATCCCTCGACGCACGGCCCCAGGCAGCGCTTGATGTAATACTGAAGGCAGGGTCGCGGGTGGAATCGTGTCAGGTCCACTTTGCACGACGGGACAAAGAACCGGCGGTGAATCAGGTCCACAATCTTGTAAGCAAGCCCGCCGGGGAAATAGGGACCGTAGTAGCGCGACCCGTCTTTCCGCAGGCGTCGAGTGACGTAGACGCGCGGAAAGCGCTCGTGCAAAGTGAACTTGATGTATGGGTAGGTTTTGTCATCGCGCAGCAGGACGTTGTAGCGAGGCTTGAACTGCTTGATCAGATTGTTCTCAAGGGCAAGGGCTTCTTTTTCGTTGTCCACCAGGATAGTTTCCAGGTCCGCGGCAGCGTCGAGAAGGCGGTCGCGCTTTTCGTCGCTGGGGCGTGATTCCTGGAAGTAAGATCGCACGCGGTGGCGCAGTGATTTGGCCTTGCCCACGTAGATAGGCCGTCCCGCGTCATCTTTGAAAACATACACGCCGGGCCGCGCCGGCAGGTCTTCCGCTCTTTGCTTGAGAAGTTCGTCCATTGGGGCTTCGCCGCCTTATCGCCATTATCGCCGATCTTAACGAACCGCGGAAAGATACAACGCCGCCAGGCTTAGGTCATCGTCCCCCGCCATTGACTTCTGTGTCGCGGCTCCCTATGATGGTGGCACGCAAGGGTGGGGGCCCCGCGGGTGGCAGAGAACATCGTTTCCCATTATCGCGTGCTTGACAGGCTCGGCGGCGGCGGCATGGGTGTGGTGTATAAGGCCGAAGACACCACCTTGGGGCGCTTTGTTGCGCTCAAATTTCTGCCCGATGAATTCGCGGGCGACCCGCAG
>JAJXZM010000358.1 GCA_021780055.1 Acidobacteriota bacterium | reverse complement strand
GGTGGCCCCGACAACACCCAGATCTTTGGCCACCTGCGTGAGCGTGGCAATATTCATCTCTTTCAGCTTGGCAATATCGAGGATTTCACTATCCTTGAGTTCCTCGATCTTTTCTTCCTGCACATCGATTGGCTTTTCTTCCTGTTTTTTGGACGGCATGTTAATCTCTCAAATTCGATTTAGTTTAGGACCCCATGGTACGTTCGGTCCATTTTCAGGACCGGCTTGAACCCCGCTGGTTTGATGCTCCTTGATGATCCCAGAAAGTTAACTGAGCGGTCCATTAAGGCTAGTCAGCAGAATTCCGAACGGTAAAATCCCTGGCAGTAGATTTCAGATTTATCAATCCGATTTGGCTTGGAACAATTGACGTTACTTCCTGGTGCAGGGGGGAAACCTCTATTCCCTTCCTGGGTGAGTACGTCTTTCCTTGATAATACCCAACCGCTTCAGTTCGCCGGAGCCCTTTTGAAGCCCTGAATTTCGGTCGTCAACAAACCACCGTCAGTCCCGGCAAACCATACAACCGCTTTGCAACTCCAGCCCCAGTTTATCCCGGCTGCTGCCTGCGAACACAATCAGTTCGTCAGGGACTCCCGGTCTGATTCGAGCGACGAGTCCAGCCGCTGGGTCTCCTCTGGCTCAGTTGCAAGAGCAGCAACCCCTTCGACCTTCCGTTCGAGCGCCAGGTCAAGGACCTCGTCCATCGTTTCAACAAACCGGATGGCTAGGTCTTCCTGGATGTTCTCCGGAATCTCAGAGAGGTCTTTCTCGTTATCCCGCGGCAGCAGCACGGTACGCGTGCCGGCGCGGTGTGCAGCCAGGACCTTCTCTTTCACTCCGCCAATCGGCAACACCTTGCCGCGCAGGGTGATTTCACCGGTCATGGCGATGTCGCGATCCACCGGGTTTTTGGTAAGGGCGCTGACCATGGCCGTAGCCAGAGTGATGCCCGCCGAAGGCCCGTCTTTCGGAATGGCGCCCTCCGGAATGTGAATGTGGATGTCCACGCGGCGGTAAAAATCCGCAGGCAGTCCCAGGCGCGCGGCCCGCGAGCGAACGTAGCTTAACGCGGCCTGCGCGGATTCCTGCATCACGTCGCCGAGTTTGCCGGTCAGGGTAAGTTTGCCCTTGCCCGTCATCACCGTAGCTTCGATATTCAGGATCTGCCCGCCGACTTCCGTCCACGCCAGCCCCGTTGCCAGGCCCACCTCATTCTTCTCTTCGGCCTTCGTATCGCGGAATTTAATGACGCCCAGGTATTCGCGCAGATCTTCCGGCTTGACCACAACCTTGAGATCGCGGCTTTCCTGCACCACCTTGCGCGCAACCTTGCGGCTGATGTTGGAAATCTCGCGCTCCAGGTTGCGGACACCCGCTTCGCGCGTATAGTTGCGGATGACGCCGACAATCGCCTCATCCTCAAACTGCAGGTTGTGTTCTTTCAGGCCCGTGGCTTCGCGCTGTTTTGGCACCAGAAAGCGCTTGGCGATTTCCAGCTTTTCGGGTTCCGTATAACCCGAGAGCCGCAGGATCTCCATGCGGTCCTGCAACGGCTGCGGGATGGTGTGGATCACGTTTGCCGTGGTGATAAAGAAAACCTTGGAAAGGTCGTATTCCACGTCTAGGTAATGGTCCGTGAAAGTGTCGTTCTGCTCGGGATCGAGAACTTCCAGAAGGGCTGCCGACGGATCGCCGCGAAAGTCCATGCTCATCTTGTCCACTTCGTCGAGAAGAAAGATGGGATTGACCGTCCCGCTTTTCTTCATCATCTGGATGATCTGGCCGGGCAGCGCGCCGATATAAGTTCTGCGGTGGCCGCGAATTTCCGCTTCGTCGCGGACCCCGCCCAGTGACAACCGGACAAACTTTCTTCCTGTGGCGCGCGCGATGGAGCGTCCCAGCGAAGTTTTTCCCACTCCCGGAGGTCCCACAAAGCAGAGGATCGATCCGCGCGGGGTCTTCACCAGTTGCCGCACGGCCAGGAACTCCAGAATGCGTTCCTTGATTTTCTCAAGCCCGTAGTGGTCTTCGTTCAGAATCTTTTCAGCCCGCCGGATGTCCCGGATTTCCTTTGATTTCTTCTTCCAGGGCACGGCCAGCAGCCAGTCGAGGTAATTGCGGGAGACGGTGGACTCGGCGGACATCGGCGGCATCAGTTCCAGGCGCTTGATTTCGCCCATGGCCTTTTCGTAGGCGTCCGGGGTCATGCCTGCCGACTCGATCTTCTTCTTGAGTTCGTCGATCTCGCTCTTTTCGTTCCGCCCCAGTTCCTTCTGGATGGCCTTGATCTTTTCGTTCAGGTAGTACTCGCGTTGCGCGCGTTCCATTTGCCGCTTCACGCGGCCCTGGATGGAGCGGTCGACATTCAGCTTTTCGATCTCGATATCCAGAATATCCGCCAGGCGCGTCAGACGGTCAACCGGATCGAAAAGTTCCAGCAACTCCTGCTTTTCTTCGATGCTGATGCTCAGGTTGGCGGCCACGGTGTCGGTAAACTTGCTGATCTCTTCCACCTTGGCGGCCGCGATCATCGTTTCATAATTCAGACTCTGCGACAGCTTGACGTACTGCTCGAACAGCGAGATGACCCGCTGCACCAGTTGTTCCAGGCTGGGAGTGCTCACAATCCTGTAGGTGGCGGTCTTGACGCTGGCGCGGAAGTAGCCTTCCTCGCTCGAAACCTTCAGGATTTTGCCACGCTCGCTTCCCTCCACCAGCACCTTGATGTTGCCGTCGGGGAGTTTCAGGCTCTGGATGATGTTCGCGATGGTCCCCACCTGGTAAATGTCGTTGGGCTTGGGGTCGTCCACCGAGGCGTCGTGCTGGGTGGCCAGGAAGATTTTCTTGTCGCCGGCCAGCGCCTCCTCCAACGCCCGGATGGAGCTTTCGCGCCCCACAACGAACGGAGTCATCATGTACGGAAAGATGACCACGTCCCGGATGGGCATCATGGGCAGAGTGCGAGTTTCACCTTTTTCTCGGCCTGAAAACATAGAAGATTCCATTAACTTGCCTTTTCGAATAGAGATGGGTCAAAGAGAATTTCGTGCTTCTGAACCATTTCTTCCGTCACTACAAATTCGCGCAACGTGCGCTGGCTGGGTAAATGATACATCAAGTCCAGCATCAGGTCTTCCAGGATCATGCGAAGGCCCCGTGCCCCCAGTTTGCGCTGCAGCGCCTGAGCGGCAACCGTCTTGAGCGCGCCTTCGGTAAATTTCAGTTTGACATTTTCGAATTCAAACAGCCGCTGATACTGGCGGATAAGCGCATTCTTGGGCTCGGTCAGGATTTCAACCAGGGCCTTCTCGTCCAGGTCGCTCAGCACGCTGATCACAGGGAGCCGTCCAACGAATTCCGGGATCAGACCATATTTGATCAGGTCAGTGGGCTGCACCTGTTCCAGCAACTCGATGTTCCGTCGGCTTGGAACCGTCTCCGGCGCCTCCTCCGGGCTGTGAAATCCCAGGGACTTTTTCCCGGTCCGCCGCTCGATGATCCCCTCAAGCCCCACGAATGCTCCGCCGCAGATAAAAAGAATGTTCGTGGTGTCAACTGCGGTGAATTCCTGGTGCGGATGCTTGCGCCCGCCCTGCGGCGGCACGTTGGCCACCGTTCCTTCCAGGATCTTGAGCAGCGCCTGCTGGACGCCTTCTCCAGAGACGTCGCGCGTGATCGATGGGTTCTCGTCCTTGCGCGAGACCTTATCAATCTCGTCAATGTAAATGATGCCCTGCTGCGCGCGCTGAACATCGCCCTGCGCGTTCTGCAACAGCTTCAGGATAATGTTCTCGACGTCCTCGCCGACGTAGCCCGCCTCGGTCAGCGTGGTGGCGTCAACGATGGCGAAGGGGACCTCCAGCAGGCGGGCCAGCGTCTGGGCCAGCAGCGTCTTGCCGGTGCCGGTAGGCCCGATCAGCATGATGTTGGACTTGGTCAGCTCAACATCACTTCGCACCTTGGCAAGCATGATGCGCTTGTAATGGTTATAAACCGCGACGGCCAGCTTCTTTTTCGCCTTGTCCTGGCCAATGACGTACTCATCAAGAAAACGTTTCACTTCCGCTGGTCGCGGCAGTTTGGCCTCGACCGTCGGCAGGCGTTCTGCCTGGTCTTCTTCCAGAATCGTATTGCAAATCGCAACGCATTCGTCACAGATATAAGCTCGAGGATGATCACCGGGGGAAGAGATGAGTTTGCCGACTGCGTCCTGGGTTTTCTGGCAAAATGAGCAGCGAAGTATTTCCTCTGAAACTAATCGTTTCAAGTAAGTTCGCCTCCGTTATTTGTGCTTCTCAATAATCTCATCAACGATGCCGTACTCCCTGGCCTGCTGTGCATTCATCCAGAAATCGCGTTCAACGTCGCGTTCGATCTTCTCAAGTGGCTGGCCGGTGTGCTTGGCCATAATTTCGTTCAATCCAGCCCGCACCCGCAGGATTTCACGGGCATGAATATCAATGTCGGTTGCCTGTCCGGAGAGCCCTCCCATGGTCGGCTGGTGAATCAGAACTCTCGAATTAGGCAGCGCAAAGCGCTTGCCATGGGTCCCGGCTGAGAGCAACAACGCTGCCACGCTGGCGGCCTGGCCGATGCAGATGGTGGCCACGTCCGGCCGGATAAACTGCATGGTATCGTAAATCGCCATTCCCGCCGTCACCACTCCGCCAGGGGAGTTGATGTAAAGCGAAACATCCTTTTCGGGATCCTCCGCCTCCAGGAACAGCAACTGCGCCGTCACCAGATTGGCAACGTTATCATCAATCGGGGTCCCGATGAAAATGATATTGTCGCGGAGCAGGCGGGAATAAATATCGTAAGCTCTCTCCCCGCGGTTCGTCTGTTCAACCACCATCGGGATCAATGTCATCGCTGGTCTTTCCATGCTCATCGGTGCTCCCTGCCCTTACCCCTTGGCCTGGTCCGGAACAACTTCGGATGTTGGTTTGATTTTAGCGTTGTGGTAGATGAGGTCAAGAGCTTTCTGGTTACGGAGCCTGCGCTCGATTGTAGAAAGCTCGCCATCCTGTGTCAAGCGGGTCTTGAGGGCGGCGGGCGACTCGCGGCGCTCCTGCGCAAGGTCCCGGATCAATCCGTCGATCTCATCGTCTGTAACCTCAATCGATTCGGCATCGGCCACTTTTTCCAGAATCAGCGAACCCCGGACGTCCTTCTCGGCCTCTGGCCTTCCGTCCTCCCGCAGCTTCTGCCAGTCAAGCCCAACGTTGCGGGGGTCAATACCCTGAGAGATCAGCCGGCCCAGCAAGCGCTCCAGCTTGCCGTCAATCTGTGCTTCTACCAGTGTATCAGGAACCGGAAAACTGTGCGCGGCAACCAACTGTTTCAGCAGGCCCTGCTTTGCGCCGGACTCCGCTTCGTACTTCTTGTGCGCGGCAAGGTTCTCTGAAACCCTGCCCTTCAGTTCCTCGACGGTTTTGAACTCGCTGACCGATTTGGCAAACTCATCGTCAAGCTCCGGCACTACTTTCTTTTTGACGCTCTGGACTTCCACGCGGTAGCTGAGCGATTTTCCTGCCAGCGCCTTTGAAGCGTAATCTTCCGGGTAATTCACGTCAAATTCCCGCACGTCGCCCGACTTTGCGCCCCGCAGGTTTTCCGTGAACTCGGGTACCGCGCCATCCCCGGCGAGATGCACCATGGCGTCGTTTGCCTCGAGCGGCTTAGCCTCCGAGTCGGATTTGTACACTCCGTGGTAATTCACTTGAACGTAGTCGCCGTCTGCGGCCGGCCGGTCTTCCACCGGCTCAAAAGTCGCGGCACGCTCCCGCAGGTCCTCGAGCGACTTCTTCAACTCGTCCTCGGCAACCTCAAGCGTCCCTTGTTCAACTTCGAGTCCTTTGTAATCTTTCAGCTCGAACTCCGGAAGCACTTCAAACTTCGCAGTGCAGGTCAGTGGACTATCGTCCTCAAATTTCAAATCGGCAAATTGCGGCCGCCCGATGACCGACATCTTCTGCTCTTTGATAACGTTCTCAAAGTACTTGGGCAGAAGGGTCTGAACGACTTCATTGCGAATGTCGTCCTGAAAGTGCCGCCGAATCAACGAGGCGGGCGCCCGTCCGGGGCGGAAACCCGGGATTCGAGCCAGCCGGCGATACTGCGCCGTTACGGCCTCGGATTCTTGTCTGACAATATCAGGCGGTATTTCAATTACTAGTTCTTTCTTGCAGGTTCCAGATTCCACAGTTCCTCATTAGAGCTGTTTGATTGAAAGAGAACGGCGAGGTGGTCCTTTAAACTTCTACCAGAAGGGATGGTCCCAGCCCTGAGAAGATGTACAACTCCCCGGGTCCCAAAAGTCAGTATAGCATAAGGTTATAGGCTGTCAACCAAACTGAGCTGCGGAAATTTGCTTCTCCCGCAACCCTGGACCTTCCGTACTGCCTCCTTCTTATTTTGATGCAGGACACGCGAAAAGGTTTTGCGCCGGAGCGGGCGTTCAGGCCAGGCAACGACAAGCTGACCTCGCCACACAAAGCTGCCAAAACCTGCCACTGCAACCCGTTCCCGCCGTTGGCTTGCGCTTTGCCTTGTGATATCCTTCTGCCGCTCTCGGTTCCATTTTTATCAAGAGGAAATCGTGCGGCGGAGTGCCTCAACAATCGACATCGGCGGCGGCCCGGCGCCTTCCGGACCGTCCCATTCAGGCCGAAAGGATATGCCATCATGAATGAAGCGGATTTCATTCTGGGTCCACGCGTCAGCAGGCGTTCCGTCCTGCGGGCGCTGGCGTCAACCCCCGTCTTATTGCTCGGAGCATCCAATCTGGCCGCCCAGACCAACCTGACCGGCTATTGGCTTGTGCTCTCGCCCATGGGCGACGGCACCTATCGCAAATCCTACTTCTGTCTGCAGCAGGCGGGCGAAGCCATCTCCGGCAAGGTTTTGTTTGGAAGCCGCGAACTTCCCATCAGCGACGGCAGTTTCAACGACGGTTTGCTGAAGTTCGACGTCATCACTCACTACCGGGAAGGAACCCGCACCATCTCCTATACCGGCCAGATGAAAGGCGAAAAGATAGACATTCAAGTGAACTTCCCCGGCCGAAGCCCGATGACCGGCACAGCGCAGCGTACGACGCGCGAAGCCACATTGCCGCCCAAGCAGCTTCCGCTCCCCGCGCTCAGAGACCTGCCGGACAATGGCCTGGTGCGAACGCCGCCCATGGGCTGGAACAGTTGGAACAAGTTCGCCGGCCGGGTGAATGACCAGGTGGTCCGCGCCGCTGCCGACGCCATGGTGGCTTCCGGCATGGCCAAGGCGGGCTACATCTACATCAACATTGACGACACCTGGCAGGGTGAGCGCGACAGCAAGGGCCGCATTACCGGCAACAAAAAGTTTCCCGACATGAAGGGCTTGTGCGATTACGTCCACTCCAAGGGGCTCAAAATCGGAATCTATTCGGGACCGGGGCCGGAAACCTGCGCCGGTTACGAAGGCAGCTTTGGGCACGAGGAGCAGGACGCACGGACCTATGCCGAGTGGGGCTTCGACTACCTGAAATACGACTGGTGCAGCGCGGCCCGCATTTACAAAGACACAGACATGCGCCCCGTCTATCAGAAGATGGGAGAAGCGCTGCTGAAGTGCGGTCGTCCCATCGTT
>JAJXZM010000072.1 GCA_021780055.1 Acidobacteriota bacterium | reverse complement strand
ACGTAGATCCGACCCATCCAGCGGTGCACTTGCAAGTGGCGCTGCCGCAATCGGCTGGAAAACTGCAAGATACCCAGAAACAGCGCGATGGCAGCGGGAAAGCCGTGCATGACAACCAGCCACGCCACCGGCGCATAGCGCTGTCGTAATGGCGAGTTTGGAACGAGTAGCAGGTGGTCTCGGGTTACCCAAACAACAATCATCAACAGGCCGTAAACGGCAAACATCACGTACTTGGCCTGAAAAAGCCGACGCCTCGAAGCGGACGCCGCCGCAGTCGTCGCCATGCTACCCCTCCCCGATGCCCGAAAACCTTTGGTTGGTGTCCCCGTGTGGACAATGACATTGCCCTTTCCAATTGTCAATAGGGTGCTGACCTCACTTTCCATGCGCTTTCCCGAAGAGGTTACACGTTAATCCGTGGCCCATATTCATGAACCCGGGGCGTAAAAGTCGCGTCTTTTGAAACGCCTGCAAACCGAGCTTCGTGGTTCCATTTCTATCGCGACGACATGCGCGAATGGGTATGCTCCACCAACGGACGCTCTTTCAAAGAGCGCTGCGACCTGGCGAAAGAGCATGGACTTCAGGGATTTTGTTCCTGGGTGCTAGGCACCGAAGACCCGGCCATCTGGAACCTGCTGCCGTCGCACAATTTAGGTGGGCAATGTTGCCGTAACAACGAGCGGTGCAATTACTGCGTCTCATGCGATTTCTGCGGAATTGCAGGGGTCGTGGTAGCACAAGACAGCCACATCTGTCGTGTTGGAGGGTCAGCCCGCCTTCCCTTCCTCTGCGTGGCCCACACGCTGAACCACAGCGCGAAAAAGATCCATCCGACCTGATCGCCGTCCCTAGAACGTGCGGGCACGCTTCGAAGCTCCAGGTTTGAAATTGACAGGGCTACGACGCCATGCCCGCCTGCGCATTTTTGAAGCCACTTTACTTCTTTGACTTGGCGTGGCCTGCAGGCTTGGCTAGGTGGTATCCCTCCTTGACAGCCTCCGACTCCGTCATATACTTGCCGTTTTTCGTCTTTCCGTACCAACGGTCGCCGGCCCGATGGAAGACCTTGGTGCCTGGGTTGATCCAGACAAGACCCCGGTTCGAAGCCACCCGCGAGTTCTGCGGAGCGGACGAAGCCTGGCTTGTTGCTGATGCAGCTTCAACTTTCGCTTTCTTTGAACTCTTCATTGATTTTGAGCGCGCACTGGCTTTCGTTGATGAATTGTTCGTGGTTGATTTCGAGGTCCGCGCGAAAGCGGGCCCGGCCTGGAAGCCCAGAATCAGCCCAAGAATGGCAAGATGCGCAAAGATTAGTCTCCACTTCCTCATAACAATTCCTCCGATATTGAAGTTCGTGTCTTGATCCCTGGATTACGCCAGAGGGCGGGGACATGGTTCACATTTGTCCCCATGGCTTGTCCATCATGCAGCTCTACTGGGATGCCTCCCCAAAATGGCTGGATCGGCTTTCGCCTTCTCCTTTACCAATGGGGAAGAAGATTGTACGCCCTTGCGGATTCCCGCGCAAACGCTCTTGCCAAGTGAGTCTCAGTGGGGGCGGCGCAGACAGAACGGCCTCTGTGATGTCCGCGGCACGGGAAAAAGCTACTCCCGCAAGTGGAAGGGATCTTTCCAGGCGTTGGCGTTGCCGGGTTCGGGGCTGGGGATATCGAGGTTCACAACGATGGGGTCCTGGCCGCTACGGACGATCACGGCCTCGACGGGCTCATCGGGACGTGCGTTCATTTCCTGGTGAGGAACGTAGGGCGGGACGTAGATAAAATCGCCGGGGCCGGCTTCCGCAACATATTCCAGGTGGTCGCCCCAGCGAAATCGTGCGCGCCCGCGCACAATGTAAAGGACGGTTTCAAGTTCGCCGTGATGATGGGCCCCGCTGGAGACCGCGGGAGCAACTACTACCGTTCCCGCCCACAGCTTGCTTGCGCCCGTGCGCGCGTGAGTAATGGCCGCCGCGCGCGACATGCCGGGCGTCTGCGGCGTGTTCGGGTCCAGCTCGCCCGAGCGCACAATACGAATGCCGTGTTCTTTCCAGTCGGTCACGCTTCAGCTTTCCTTGTCGCCCGGCCGGTGGATGGCCAGAACAAAATACTGGGCATGGTCATTGCCCACATTGCGGATGCCATGCTCGTCGTTGGATGCGATAAAAGCTACCGAGCCCGGTCCCGCCTTGGAACTCTTGCCTTTGATGGTGATCTCAAGCGTGCCCTGCCGGACAAAAAACATCTCTTCGTGGGAATGATGGTGGGGCGGGTGCGGCCTGTTGCCCGGAGCCAGGTCCGATTCGTGGACCTCAATCCGGCAGTCTTCATGCGTGAGCCCGTCCAGCACCGGACGCGATGTATTGGTCTTGCCATGCTGCACGGGCAGTTTGGAAAATTCATAAACTTTTGAAGGCAGATAATTCTCTTCGGCGGCCAGCGCGCGCGCAGCCATCAAAGCGGGGATGGCTGCCAGAAAAGCTCGTCGGGGATTATCCATGAAGCAGCTCCTTTTATTTTATGGATTTGGCGTTCCAGCAGATGATGAAGCCTGATTATCTTCTCGCGTCAACAATCGGTAAATGGCGGTGACAGCCTCGCCCTCAAGTTCCGGCGCGTGCCATTGTACGCTTTGGAAGGGCACGAGTTGGTCCTGGATCTGCTGCAGAGACTTGCCCCTCTGGATTCCCAGCCGCACCTGTCCGGAAAGCCATTCAAGAAATTGCTGGAAATGCTGCACCTGGACTGCTCCGGCCGGCAGGCCGTGGCCGGGAACATAAACATTGGCGTCCCACGAGACGACCTTCTGCAGCGTTTCAATCCATTGCTTGAGGTTCGCCGAGCCGATCCGGGGAATATAATCGTTTTCAAAAATGTTGCCAAGGAAAACCACCTTCGACTGCGGCAGATAGACAGCGGCGTCGCCCGGAGCAGTGTTCTCGCCCAGGGTAATCAGTTTGATCTCCTGGCCGCCCACATCGAGCGTCGTGTCCTTGTCAAAAGTCTGGGTGGGCGGCAGCGGGTGGATGCCGCGCATGCTTACAGCAAATTTCCAGTCCCGATCAAGCCGCGCGGGAAATTCCTTCCGGTAATTGCGCATCTGCTCGGCAGCCTGGGGAGTGGAAAGGATCACCGGGCCGAAATCCGCAAAGGCTTCATTGCCCAGCATGGCGTCAGGCGAAGCGCTGGTGTTGATGACGTAGCGGACCGGCTGGTCCGTCCGCTTGCGAATCTCGTAGAGCAATGCGCGGGCATTAAAAGGCGAGTTGGTCGTGTTGACCACAACCACGCCGTCCTGAGTGATGATGAACCCCGCGTTTCCGGCGCGATTGAATTGGGGGTCGCCCTCCTGGTTAAGGATGTCTTCCCCAACCCAGACGAAAACATGCGGATTGATTTCCTGGATGTGATAGTAACTGTCGTTCGAAGGAAAAACGGTGCGCGGCGCGGCGAAAACCAGCAACAATCCAAGCGCTGCAAAACACAAGGGGAACAGCAATCCGGAAAGGCGTGCAGCAGGCGAAGAAAACCGCCCCGGTACGCAGGACAAGGTATTCCCGCCAGGACCGATTTGAGCAGCCGCCGAGTGCGCCGGGGCTTCGCATTGCATCTCAGATATCAAGGTAAACCTGCGCGCGCCATCCGCCAGCCGTCTGCTGCAGGCTGAGTTGATGGTAAGTCACGGCTTTCACCATCAGGTTGGTCTGGTGGCGTGCCTCGTCAAATTTTTCGCCCAATGCTATGCCTGTGGCCGCATGATCGTCAAGCCTTTCAACTCTGAAATCGCGGAACAACCAGCGCTCGGCGTCATGCTGAAAAAGAATTTCACTAAGCCAGTTTACCAGAAGATCAGGAGGGTTCGCCCCCTGAACTTCAATGCGGATTTCCGCCCTGGGCTCAACGGTTGCCGGCTCCGCGATCAGGTGCGCGAGCGCCCGCGCTGCGTTTTCAAACACTTCGGGAAGCGTCGAGCCGAAGGCTTCAAATCCAATATCAGCGGTGTGTTCCAGAATGCGAAAACTCGGCATGGCATCGGGGGCAAAGCAACAGTCTGAACGGTCACTCGACACAAAGCCGAAGATCGCGCCACTGCAATTTGCACAGCCCGGAACTTTATCATACCGGAGACGCGCGTCGTTTGAGCAGGAAACTACTTCACCCCTGCAGACGAAACCCCGGGCGTCCCCCCCACCGGTCCGAGTGCGCCTGCTCCCTCTGAAATGCCAAGACTTTCCAAAGAGCTTCGAAAGAATCCGTTCTAAGTGTCATAACGATAATCTTCGAAAGAGAACGTTGACAGCTCATTTCCTGATGTGTTATTAGTCGTGGCATAAATCTAGAAAGTTTTCTACTATGTGCTGAAAATTTGCGATTGGGCCAGCTTATCCTTTTCTGCTCAACTTTGCGTCGGGTCTGAGGTCGATCTCTTTCACCTTAAGCCGAGGAGGTATCGGGATATGCTACTTCGGTCTGTGTCCAGAGTTGCAATATGTCTCATCGCAGCAACTATTTTCATGTTGGTCCCGGTTCGGCGGATAAATGCTCAGGTTCTTTATGGTTCAATAGTAGGAACTGTAACCGACCAGACTCAAGCTGTCGTGCCAGGGGCAGGAATCACAATCGTGAATGACAACACGGGATTAACCCGGACTACAACTTCCGGGTCCGCGGGAGAGTACACGATTATCGACCTTCCTGCGGGAACTTACACCCTCAGCGTATCAGCTCAAGGGTTCAAACCGGTTAAAACGACGGGTGTCAGCGTGACCGTGGGTTCGGTACACCAGCAGAACGTACAACTGTCCGTAGGTGCCGTCACCCAGCAGGTAACGGTTTCCGGCTCAGCCGCGACACTGCAAACCCAGAAGACCGATGTCCACACAACCATCAGCAGCTATGCAGTGCAGAACCTGCCGCTGAACATTTATCACAACTTTCAGAGCGTGGAATTGCTGGCGCCAGGAGTTGTATCTTTAACGGCCCTTACAGGCAACTACCCCAACTCTCTGGCCGACGCCCCGGACCGCTCTTTTGCCATCAACTCGAATGGCCTGCCACAGCACATCAACACCTCGCGTGTGGACGGCGCCACGGACGTGTTTCTGTGGCTGCCCGATCACATGGTGCTCATACCTCCGGCGGCAACAGTGCAGGAAGTCAACGTGCAGACTTCGAATTTCAACGTCCAAAAAGGATTGACGGCCGGGGCTGCCACCGACATCATTACAAAATCCGGAACCAACCAGTTTCACGGTTCGGTCTATGCCTATAACACCAACCAGTCCCTGAATGCGCAGAATGCACTTGTCCATGTTTCCGGAAGCAAGCCAAAGGACATCCGAAACAATGATGGAGTCACGATGGGTGGCCCGATTGTGAAGAACAAGGTATTCTTTTTCGGCAACTGGGACGGTTATTTCCAGCGCCAGAATGCAGCGGATACGGGGCTGATTCCTCCTGTGAATATGCGGAACGGAGATTTCTCTTCCTACCTTGGCGCGCCTCTTTACGATTCCGCCGGAAACCCCGTGATGGTCTGCACCAGTAACTCCAGCGGGCCCGCAGCAGGTCCGATGGTTCAGTTACAAGAAGGCATGGTTTATGACCCTACCACCGGAAACCCGGCCACAGGCCAGGGCCGCTGTGCTTTCCAAAACAACGTCGTTCCATCCAACCGGCTTTATCAGGGTGCCACAAACTTTTGGCAACTGATGGCGCCCTATACACCCAACAACACACTGGGCCAGCCGTTCACTCAGAACACCTCCCAAAACGATATTCGCCTGCGGAACTCGCGCTGGGACCGAAACATCTATACAGGCAAGGTGGATTACAACATCAGCGACAGGCAGACTTTGTGGGGCAAGTACGCGCTCCAGCGGGCCGTATTGAATGATGACAGTGATTATGGCGTTGCAGGCCAGGGCGCCGGCACAGGGCTCACTCATGATACAGCCCAGATGGTAACCATCGGGCATACCTGGACGGCAAAACCCGATCTGGTGCTGACCGGGCATGTCGGCTTCACTCGCATGGGCGAGCATAACCAACTGCCGGACTTCGGCAAAAGTTACGGCCAGTCGGTTCTCGGACTGGTCAACAGCAATACGCCGGCGAATGATCCCCGGTATAGCGGCATGCCTGGAGTCGCCATCAGTGAGTTCACCACTTTAGGCACCAGTCAGTCGTGGGAACCCATGTGGCGGAACGACTGGCAGCTGACGCTCGACGAAAACGCAACCTGGATTAAGGGGAACCATACGGTCGTCTTTGGATTTGATGCTGCACACAACCATCTGAACCACTGGCAGCCGGAAGTGGTTTGCTGCGTTCGCGGCGCCGCCTACACATATGATGACAACACGTTTCTGAACTCGGCGACGGACGCTGCCGGCACCGGGTCCCAAGCACAGTTTTACAACGGCGCCGGTGCACCGGTCGGTTTCAACTCCGCCCCGTGGAACGGTGTTGCGCTTTTCGACCTTGGATTGGCAAGCCAGGTGCAGAATGGGCAGCAATTTATAAAACTCACCAACAAGGACTGGCAGGAGGCCCTCTACGTTGGGGACACCTATCGAATAACTTCCAGACTTACTGTGGACGCCGGACTGCGATGGGAGTATTTCCCGCTGATCACTCGGGACGGCATCAGCAAATTCGAAGTTTATGACGCCGGCACTAATCAGTTGATGCTTGGCGGCCTCGGGAATAACGCCACACATCTGGGCGTATCCAGCAGCAAGAAACTGTTTGCCCCGCGGCTGGGCATAGCCTATCAGCTGAACAATAAAACGGTCATTCGCACTGCGTTTGGGATTACGTATGACACGCTGCCGCTCGAGCGCCCCTTCCGCGGTTTCTACCCTTATACCATTGGTGCAACCAACTTCGTGGCAGGAAACAGCCGCGTCACTCGCTTCCTGCCGTATTCGAACTTTAATAATGGGACGAATAGCGCGAACGCAATTCCCGGACTGGCTGAAGGCGTGCCGCTCATTGCAGCCCCAACGGGATTCCAGTCAGGGGCTATAACCCCTCCAAGCAATGTCTTTGTCGGCACAATGGCGCCGGGCCTGTTCAAGCGCGGCTACGTGGAGTTCTGGAATTTCACGGTCGAGAGGAAGCTTCCTGGCAACATCTACTTGAACGCCGGGTACGTGGGAAACCACTTCGTCCATGAATTTAATTCTCGCAACATCAATGCGGCGCCCCTCGGGGCCGGTTCGGCCGGACAGCCTCTTGCCCAATTCAACCGCTTTGTAACAACTTTGCAAGGGCAGGGTTATCTGGACTCCCACTACCATTCATTGCAGGTTTCCGTATCTCGCAGAATGACCAGCGGATTGTTCCTGCAAGGTTCCTATACTTATTCACACACAATCTCCTACGAAAATGACGAGGCTGCCTTGTCTTCGAGTAGCGGACTCTTCTTCAATTGTCCGCCGTCATCGCTTTTGCCTCAGGGTTGCCAGCCTTTCAACCGTGGAACAGCAGGCTTTGACCACACACATGTGTTGAAAATGGGGTTTGTCTACGGTCTTCCCTTTGGAGTCTGTGTGACAACTGGGATTGACGAACTCGTATAATGCGGGATGAGGAGGCGACGAATGAAATTTCTTCCCTACAATCCCGAGCAAGCGTATC
>JAJXZM010000519.1 GCA_021780055.1 Acidobacteriota bacterium | reverse complement strand
CGCCACTTCAGCAAGAGTGATGTCCTTCACCTTGCGCAATTCGGCATCCACTTTCAGCATCAGGTCCAGACAGCTTGAAACTGGAATTAAGAAGGGGTCGATCCGGCAAGGGCCTTCCCACTGGTCCACGATCTTCGATTCCGGAGCAAGTTGAACGTCGTGTTTCTTGGCCAAAGCGCTGGCCTTGGCGATTTCAACTGCGTGCAGTGCGGCGGCTAGAATTCCCTGACGCGAAAGGTCATCCGTTGACGAGAATCCCCAGGCGCCGTCCACAATCACACGAATGCCGAGCCCGAGCGATTCAGATTCTCTGACTTGTGCTGTTTCGCCGTTCTTGGTGGAGAGATAGCGCTGGCGGATGTCCATCACACGTACATCAGCGTAGGTTGCACCCTGCGAGGTTGCTGCGTCGAGTGCCAGTGCTCCGAACTTTTTCATTACGCAAACCTGCTCAAAGACGTAGCCGCTTCGCGCCTGCCGTTTATTCTTGGTCCGAGTTTTCTCGAAGTCTGAATCGGGAGTCCAGAAACATGAAGTCCAGCGCGAACCTTAGTCCCGGGCAGGATGACGGGGAGAATACCCGAACACTGCCTTGCTCTTTCAAGAACCTATTGGCCCGCAGGGACGGCACAGGCCGTCCCTTCTCACGAGCCTATGTTCCTTCATTCCAAGAAGCCAGATAGGCCACCTGTTCCGGAGTCAGCGTATCGATGGCAATCCCCATCGACGCCAGCTTCAGTTTGGCAACCATCTCATCGAGATCCGTGGGGACAGGATAGACATTCGGCTTCAGGTCTTTGCTGTTCTTGGCAAGGTATTCGACCGAAAGGGCCTGGTCAGCAAAGCTCATGTCCATGACGGCAGCCGGATGTCCCTCCGCCGCAGCCAGATTGATCAGGCGGCCTTCACCCAGCAGATAGAGCTTGCGGCCGTCTGCCATCACATATTCTTCAACAAACTCACGAACCGATCGCTTGGACGTGGAGAGCGCTTCGAGCGCAGGAATGTCAATTTCCACGTTGAAATGTCCGGAATTGGCGACCGCGGCGCCATCGTTCATCGCCTCAAAGTGTTCTTTTCTCAGCACCGACTTGTCGCCGGTCAAGGTGACGAACACATTGCCCACCTTTGCCGCGTCCGCCATCGGCATCACGCGGAAACCATCCATCCGGGCTTCCAGCGCGCGCGTCGGATTGACTTCCGTAACAATCACATCGGCGCCCAGGCCACGGGCCCGCATGGCAAAGCCACGGCCGCACCATCCATAACCGGCCACAACAACCGTCGAACCGGCCAGCAGGATGTTCGTCGCCCGAACGATGCCATCCACCGTCGATTGCCCGGTTCCATAGCGGTTATCAAACAGGTGCTTGGTGTCGGCGTCATTTACGGCAATAATGGGGTACTTCAGCACGCCCTGTTTGGCCATGGCACGCAACCGGATTACGCCGGTGGTAGTTTCTTCTGTCCCGCCGATGATACCGGGGATCAGGTCCTGGCCTTTCGTCAGGATCGTGGTCACCAGGTCCGCACCGTCATCCATGGTGATCTGGGGGTGGTGCTCAAGCGCAGATTGAATGTGGGAGTAGTAGGTGTCATTGTCTTCGCCTTTGATGGCGAAGACGGGAATTCCGTAGTCTTGGACCAGCGAGGCTGCCACATCATCCTGAGTGCTCAACGGGTTTGAGGCACAGAGGACAACATCTGCTCCACCGTCGCGAAGCGTGATGGCCAGATTGGCTGTTTCAGTGGTGACGTGCAGGCAGGCTGAAATTTTGATCCCCTTGAGAGGCTTTTCCTTCAGGAACCGCTCCTGAATCAGTTTCAGGACGGGCATCCACTGGCTAGCCCACTCAATACGGGTCTTACCCTTGGCGGCCAGGCCCATGTCTTTAACGTCGTGAGCGATTTTATGGGTCACAGGCATTACAATCCACTCTCCTTCCGTAAAATCGCAGCCTTGTCGGTCCGTTCCCATGCAAACTCGGGCTCGGGCCGCCCAAAGTGACCATAAGCTGCTGTTTTTCTGTAAATCGGGCGGAGCAGATCGAGCGACTCAATGATGCTCCGGGGCGAAAGTTGGAAATTCTTGCGAATGAGTTCAACCAACTGCCCGTTCTTCATTTTTCCCGTGCCGAAAGTATCCACCAGCACGGACACCGGCTCGGCAACGCCAATCGCGTAAGCAAGTTGAACTTCTGCATGAGTTGCCAAGCCTGCCGCAACGATGTTCTTGGCA
This sequence comes from Acidobacteriota bacterium, assembly GCA_021780055.1. The sequence continues at coordinate 5,453 of JAJXZM010000519.1, read as the reverse complement.
ATGTAGCGGGCCATGTAAGCGGCGGAACGGTCCACCTTGGTGGGGTCTTTGCCGGAAAATGCGCCGCCGCCGTGGCGGGCCCATCCGCCGTAGGTATCAACAATGATCTTTCGGCCCGTCAGGCCGGAATCTCCCACAGGCCCGCCGGTCACAAAGCGTCCCGTAGGATTAATGTGGTACTTGGTGTTGGCATCCATCATTGAAGCGGGAATGACGGGTTTGATGACGCATTCGATAATGCCCTCGCGAAGCGTTTCGTTCGAAACGCTGGCGGAGTGCTGCGTGGAAACCACCACGGCGTCCACTCGCAGGGGTTTGTTCTCTTCGTACTCAACGGTTACCTGCGACTTGCCGTCGGGCCGGACGAAGTCCAGAATTCCTTTCTTGCGGACTTCCGCCAGCCGAAGGCAAAGCTTCTGGGCCAGCGTGATGGGCAGCGGCATCAACTCTTCAGTGTCGTTGCAGGCGTAGCCGAACATCATCCCCTGGTCGCCGGCGCCGCCGGTTGAAACGCCCATGTCGATATCAGCGCTCTGCCGCGTCAGGTTCACATGGACTTTGCAACCCCCCGCCGTGAAACCGCCTTCCGGGTCCGTATATCCGATCGACAGGACTGTGTCCCGCACCAACCGTTCGATGTCCAGCTTGGCGGTGGTCGTAACTTCCCCGACCACGTAGACGTCCGAGTCCTTCACCATGGTCTCGCAGGCAACACGGCCCTTCGGGTCCGCTGCCAGGACGGCGTCAAGCACCGAATCGGAAATCTGGTCGCACATTTTGTCGGGATGCCCTTCCGTCACCGACTCGGAAGTGAAAAAGTAGTGATGATCAAGCCCAGCCACGTGGGTCTCCTTCCTCCATGCAAAAATATTGCCCGATGTGCAAATATGCAACGCTAGCACATGCCCTTCCAAACCGTCAACCGTTTGGTGGTCTCAAACCCTTTCCTTGCAGCGAACAGCGCAATCGCGTGGCTGAACCGTTTCAGATGCAATCCGGAAAGCCAACCACCGAAACGCACAGACTCAGCCTTGCGCTGCAGCGATCTCAGATATCAGCCATTCTCCCCAGCAAATTTTACCCAGTTTAGGAATTACAAGCTGTCGTCAAGACGCTTTGGACTCTTCTCTATCCACCAGCGCCGTGCGGCAACCAACGCCCAGACGGATTCCACCAGGCCAAACGGCCACGCGCCCTGCAGAAACCCGTAGATCGATCCCATCAGGCAGGAAGCAGCGAACGCCAGGATAAACCAATGGCTGCGCTTCTCTAGTCCATAGCAGACCAACATCGCCGTAACTGCAAAAAGTCCAAAAGCCGTCAGGTCGCTCACTCGATGGGTCCCACTCTCCTCAGACCTTTTGGCTGGCTTTCCACACGGAGGGAGTTTTAACCCTACTTTGTGGACAAGGCGACGACGGCAACAGGGCTTTCCGCCGGGCCCCTCGCTGTGCCCCGGCTAACCCGCTTTCTCCACTGTTCGCCGCGACATCAGATAAGCCTGAATAAACGGATCGATATCTCCATCGAGAACGCGGTCCGTGTCTCCCACCTCGAATTTAGTCCGATGGTCCTTCACCATCCGGTAGGGATGCAGCACGTAGGAGCGAATCTGGTTTCCAAATGCGATTTCGCCCTTGGAATCTTCCAGCTTCTGCGCCGCCTCACGCCGCCGCTGAAGCTCCAGAGCGTAGAGGCGCGAGCGAAGAAACTTCATCGCCATTTCCTTGTTGCGATGCTGCGACCGTTCGTTCTGGCACTGCGCCACGATTCCTGTGGGAATATGCGTAATGCGCACCGCGGAATCGGTTGTATTCACGTGCTGGCCGCCCTTGCCTGTGGAACGATAAGTATCAATCCGCAATTCCTCGGGCTTGATTTCAATCGTGATGCTGTCGTCGATTTCGGGGCTGACGTACACTGAAGCGAAAGAAGTGTGCCGCCTGGCGGCCTGATCAAACGGAGAAATGCGGACCAGTCGGTGCACGCCGCTCTCGGCGCTCAGCAGGCCGTAGGCATATTCACCTGCGACCGTGAAGGTTGCGGACTTCAGTCCGGCCTCTTCTCCCGCTTGGTAGTCATTCAGGGTGAACTTGAAGTTGTGCCGCTCTGCCCATCGGCGGTACATCCGCAGCAGCATTTCCGCCCAATCCTGCGATTCCGTACCGCCGGCGCCCGGATGGATGGTAACAATGGCATTCAGCTGGTCGTTTTCACTGGGCAGCAGCGTGGTGGTTTCCAGTTGGTCGACCTCGGCGCGCAGGGCGTCCATTTCACAGCTGATCTCCTGCAAGACGTTTTCGCCTTCGCCGGCCAGCTCGAAATAAGCATCCAGGTCGGCGACCTTCGCTGCCAGATCTTCTTCCGACTGAATGCCGAACTCCAGCCTTTTGCGTTGTGTAAGGACTTTCTGCGAGTTCTGCTGATCCTCCCAGAAATCGGGGCGGGCTATCTGCTTCTCCAGGTTTTCCAGTTCGCGGCGTTGTCCTGCAGCGTCAAAGAAAACTCCGAAGTTCCTGGACTCGACGCTTCAAATCGTCAAACTCTCTTGTCAGTTCCTCTATCACGATTACTCCTCAATTTCATTCCGGATTCCAGCCGGTTTCGCGGGCAGCAGACCCGGCCATCGCAACGAAATCAGAACCATCCCTGCAGCTACAGCCACGCAGGCCCATGCGAACACATCGCCGTACTTTGTGTAGAACGTCTTCTTCGACAGGTAGCTGAAGTGGCCGGTCAAAAAACCAAACTGGTTTCGCGGGATTTCCTTCCGCACCCTGCCGTAAGGGTCAACGATCGCTGTAATCCCATTGTTGGTGCCGCGCAGCACGAACCGGCCGTTCTCAATCGCCCGGAAGCGGGCCATCTCAAAATGCTGGAATGGGGCCGACGAATCGCCGTACCAGCCGTCATCCGAAATGTTCACCAGAACGCCCGCGCCATCAGCGGCAAATTTGCGCACCAGTTGGGGGAAAATGGCCTCGTAACAGATGAAAATCCCAATCACGCCTTCCGGGGTCCGGGCCACCTTAACGGAATTTCCCGGAACAAAATCGCCCACCTCGGCTGTGATTTTTCCAACCTTCCCCGGGAACGCCCACCACGGCACATATTCGCCAAAGGGCACCAAATGAATTTTAACATAATGGAGCAGCAATTGGCCGTCCGGGGCGAGCAGTACGGCAGCATTCTGAGGCTGATTGTTTCCCCGCCCCCCAAAGGTCACCGTCCCGCTGATCACGTAGGCATGCGCCTGCTTCGCCATGCTTTCAAGCGCGCCCCTAAACACCGGGTCCCGGCCATAAAGGAAAGGCGCCGAACTCTCGGGCCAGATCAGCAGCGGCGGAACAGAAGCGGAAGCAACGGATTCGCGCTCGGCCTCCACGCTTTCCTGCACCAGGCCCTCAAGAGGAGCCGGATTGTTCCATGGGACCCATTTTTCCATTGCGGCTTCGCCGAGGGGGATGTCGGGTTGAACCAGCAACGCAACATCGGGTTCGGGCTGCGGAGCCGGAGGCTGCAGCAACCAGTCGCCTGCAAACAGCAGAAAAACCCAGGCAGCCAGAATCACCCATCGCGCTCTCCGACCGGGCTCCAGCAATGTCCAGGCGAGCAATGCGCCGGTAGCAACTGCCAGGAACGAAAGCCCGTATACGGCAGTGACTGAAGCTACCTGCTCCAGCCCTACAGGCCGAACCGCATAGCCCAGCAGGTTCCACGGGAAGCCTGTGATCAGGTAAGTCCTGGCCAGTTCCAGCGCAACCCACAGAAACGGGCTAAGCAGGAGGGCCAGGTTAACGCTCCGGCGAGCCACCAGGGTCGCAACAAGCCCAAAAACTCCGTAGAAAGTGGAAAAGACAATCGCAAAGAGAACAAGCACGCCAACGGCAAGCACCGGGGTCAGATTCCCATAGCCTTGCATCACGCTGACAAACCAGTAGCAACTTCCGGAAAGGAACGCCGCTCCTGCCAAGTATCCCAGCCAGAAGCCCCGGCCCCAGCGACTTTCAATGACCACGGCCAGCAGCAGCGGCAGGCAGGCCACCCAGACCAGCGCGCTCCAATTGATAAGCGGAAAACAGGCAAAGAGAAGCAAACCGCTGAGAATGCTCGCGGCGTAGCGGGCCAAAGGCTTCCTGAACCAATCTGTGAGAGATAAGCTGGCGGCGGTCATTCCCTACCTGGGTACGGGAATTCTGTTGCGGTAAAAGGACGAGCAACAGCAGACAGGCCGGCGACTGACATGGCGAGCCGCGGACACGCCATGCGGACGCTCAGCGAACGACAAATGGCCGGAAGCCGTCCCCTTCCAATTTGTCCCGAGTGAGGTCGGCCGCAACACGCGTTGTAAAAGGGCCCACCTGAACGCGGTAGAGGTTGTCGTGGGCAGGGGACTGCTGTGGGGTCAGGATGTAAACCGGGTAGCCGCGGGACTTCAGCAATTTCACCAGGTGCTCCGCATCCACCCTGGTTTTTGAAGCCATCACCTGCACCGCAAAATGGCCTCCGGAACTGGCTGCCGGCGGGGCAGTTGGCCGGGCTTTCGGCGTCACGACCTTGGTCTTCACAGTATTTCGAGGAGCGGCGGCCTTTTCCTGAGGCTTGTGCTCCGCGTGTTTGGGCGCAGCCGCAGTCTCTTGCGTCTGCGGTGGAGCGCTTTCTGATTGAGTGGCGGGTGTTGAACCCGGGCTCACGTTCTCAGTGACAAGGCCCCCTGCCGGGGACTCGCTGGAGCCTCCCGATGGTGGGTTTACCGTGGGGGGGATATTACCCGAACCGCTCACGTTTTCAGTAACGGGCCCGCTTTTGGAGGGGCTGTGGTTATAACCCACAACGTAACCCAGGGAAAAGAAAACGGCGCAGACCGCCACGGCAGCCAGAAACATCAGCACCAGATGGCGGGCTGATGTTCCCGTTTCGTCCTGGAATTTATCCATTCGGTTAGCCATATCTCTCCGTTGGCGTCCGGTTCACGCCTCTTCCTCCGTTAACTCTTCCCGGAATCCTGGCCGGCAGGCGGCGCAGGTTTTACCTTCTGCATCAGGATCGATAACAACTCCACGGGTATCGGGAAGACTATCGTTGTATTTTTCTCCGTCCCTAATTCTGCCAGAGTCTGGAGATAACGCAAAGTGATCGTGACGGGTTCCACCGCCAGAATTTTTGCAGCGTCAGACAACTTCTGCGAAGCCTGGTATTCTCCGTCGGCGTTGATGATCTTGGCGCGGCGTTCGCGTTCGGCTTCCGCCTGGCGCGCGATGGCCCGCTGCATGTCCTGCGGGATGTCCACCTGCTTGACCTGGACCTGCGTCACCTTAATGCCCCATGCCTCGGTCTGCTCGTCAATGATAGTCTGCAGCCGCATGTTCAACTTTTCACGTTGTGAGAGCAGATCGTCAAGTTCGACTTCACCTAGCACTGCGCGCAACGTTGTGGCAGAGAGTTGTTCAATC
>JAJXZM010000547.1 GCA_021780055.1 Acidobacteriota bacterium | reverse complement strand
TCGACCATGACCTTCCAGGAAGTCAAGATCATCACCGCCAATGGCGACGCGCAATACAACCGCCCTGGCATTGTGGAACTGGTGACCAAAAGCGGCACCAACCAATTCCATGGACAGGCCTTTGAGCTGAATCGGAACAATCACCTGCAGGCGCGGGCGTTCAATACCGGGCTAGTGGTTCCCTTCCTGCAACACAATGAGTACGGTGCCCAGCTGGGCGGCCCGATTTGGAAAAACAAGACCTTCTTCTTTGTCGACTTCGAGTGGATCAAAGACAAGACGAACGATTTTCAGCAATACATTGTCCCCACCAAGGCCGAGCGGCAGGGCGATCTTTCCGACGTGCTGGCTGTCCAAACCGCGGCTCCGCTTACGATCTACGACCCGACCACCACGGCCAACAGCTTTCCCTATTCGCGCACCCCATTTCCGGGCAATATCATTCCAACCAATCAACTGAATCCGGTCACGCAAAAGATCTTCGGCATCACGCCTGTCCCTGGTTTAAACCCGCTTCCCGAACCCAACGTCAACGTGAGCGGCGCAGATATTGCACAATTCACGCCCAATTACATCCCTCCGGCATCCAAAGCCACCAACGACGAGCATGCGTACACCTTCAAGGTGGACCAGCTCTTCGGCCCCAACCGCTTGGCGGCGCGGTATTCGTACACGCATTCCACCAATTTGAGTCCTAAGTACTACGCCCCCACAGAACCGGATCAGGGAGTCGTCGGGGGACACAACGGATCGCTTACCTTTACGGAAGTCATCAGTCCGCGGGCCATCAATGTGGTACACGTGGGCGAAACCTACAACCATGCCTTCCGCGGACCGCAGCAAATTCCCGGCGTTGCGCAGGCGCTGGGTCTGCCCCCCTACCAGAACCTGCCCGTCTGGCCGCAATTCTATTTTGGTTGCTGTACCGATTATTACTGGACCGGCATCGATCGTGACAATCCGCAGGACTATCCCAACTCAACGATCGTCGGCAGCGACCAGTTCACCTACAACCGCGGCAATCACCAATTGATGTTTGGCTTCGACGTCAATGACACCCGGATCAACACCTTTGAGGTGGGCCAGCCGGGCAGCAACTATTTCTTCAGCGGCAACTTCACCTCGATTCAGGATCCGAACGCTCCGGACGGCAATGCCGTTGCCAACACCGGTTCGGGTTTGGCGGACTTCCTACTGGGCGATACCGATTACCTGAGTACGAATGTCTATCCCCACTACCACACCCAGCAAACGGAGTTTGACGGCTATGCCCAGGACGATTGGCGCGTCAGTCCGAGACTGACCGTGAACCTGGGGCTGCGCTATGAATACTGGACTGCGTTCAAAGATGCTTCCGGACTTTATTCCACTCTCGACCCCAATATTCCGGGCGGCATGACCGTCTACGCCGGTAGCGGCGCGCCAGCGCAAACTCCCCCGGCCGTGCTGGCTTCCTATGTAGCCGCCGGCCTGCCGATCGAGTCGGCGGCGGCGGCCCACTACCCTCTCAGCCTGCTCAACATGCCCAAGAACAATTTCGAGCCGCGGCTCGGCTTTGCCTACCAGGTCAACAGCAAAACGGTCGTGCGCGGCGGCTGGGGAATCTATCAATGGGTGATTCCATTGCAGCAGTTTGAACAGGCCACACGCAAGAACCCGCCCTTCTTCTATCAAGCTACGCTGGTGCCGGGCGAGATCAACGGCGTTGCCTTCAATACCAACGCGACGGAACTAGAGTTCCCGAACGCGCAGCCGCAGTACGGCGGTCCGTACAGCAACCCGAATCAATTTATGTTGGGCAGTTCCACAGAGGTTCTGGACACCAGTAACGTACATATTACGCAGGGTGGCGGCTTCAACTGGGCCGCCCTGACTCCGGACTACAAACCCTCCACCGTGCAGGAGTGGAGCCTGAGCCTGGCGCGGGAGTTGCCGGGGCATACTGGAGTCCAGCTCAGCTATATTGGCAACCACAGCTACAACCTGCTGGACGAAGACCCGGTCAACTACGTGATTCCGCGGCTGGATTGCACAACCGCAGGAGCCACCGACATTCCGAATTGTCTGGCGGGCGTTGCCAAAGCGAGGCGCCCCTTTCCGGTCTTTGCGACCTCCGGCAACCAAAATTTTGACCTCTACTACTATGACGGCTTTGCCAACAGCAACGAACTGCAGGCGCAATTTCAGCACACCTTCGGCAACGGTCTGCTGCTGCAGTCCTACTTTACGTGGGGAAAATTCCTGACGACTTCAGAGGACACTCTGCTGGGTCAGGGGGGGCTCAGCCCGGAACCGGCCTCCATTACTCCCGGCTATACGCTTACCGATCCTATGACCTCTGGAGTTTCCAGGGCCCGGCGCGTAGCCGCCCTGTATGCTCCCGACTCCAATCTACCCACTAAGACCTTCCAGATCAACGGCCATTACCAGCTTCCATTTGGGAAGGGGCAGCAGTTTCTGGGCAATGCGCACGGAGTCGTGAACGCGCTGGTCAGCGGGTATAACATCTCTGCGTTCTTCCTGTGGCACAGCGGCCGGTATCTCGCGCCATTTTGGAGCCCGCTGGCTTCCAATACCTACCTGGCGCCGGGCAAAACCGGCGTCCTGCCGAAGGGCCAGAGAAACCCGCAGCACTGGTTCGACGCCAGCACATACGACGAGTCCAGCGGTTTGCCCTATGCCGGACAGACGTATCTCAAGTACACCAACGCCGCCGACTCGGCCCACAACGATTTTCAAAACAACATTCCGCGCAACTACATAACCGGTCCCGGCTTCAACAATATGGATGCAAACATCTATAAGTTGACGCCTCTGTGGAGAAATCTGGTGTTCGACTTTGAGGCCCAGATCTTCAACGTCTACAACCACCAGAACTGGAACCAGCCAAACCTCAATAGCGGCAAAATCTTAAGCTCCATCGGTACGCCGCGAACGATTCAATTGCAGGCGAAATTCTTGTTCTAAATTAGTTGTAGTCCGGAAAACTCTGGCGGCCCGCGATGTTTGCGGGCTGCTTTTTTGTCTGAATAAGTGGTGATCGCGGCGAATGCGCTCGCCTGGTCAGCGAGGGACATCCTTAGAAGGGGAATCGCAAACATTACTGGCATGGGGTCGCTAGATAATATCGTTTTGATCGCAACTCAAGAAATTGGATGAAGGCGATCCTTCCCCTTCCGTCAGGTTTTTATTGACAGCGCTTTCTTTGATGGTTACATTGAGGGCGTAACCACCGAGATAGTTCTCGTATCGATTTTTTTGGCTCGAATCCTTCCCCAGGATCTGCCAGGCAACACCTGATCTGGGATGACCGCGCTGCCATCAGGGTCGTAGACTTCTCCTCTTTTTAGAGCGGCAAAAGTACCTAAGTTCAAGTGCCACGTTTCAACCGTTCAAAGCGTCTGCTCGTTTCACGATTCGATGAGGAGCCAGCCAATGACGTATAAGCTCTACAGGATTTTCCTTTTGTTCCTAATGGTGAGTGTCACTTCTTTGGCATCGTTCGCCCAGAATGCGAACTCCACAATCCAAGGCACAGTGAAAGACGGAAGCGGGGCTGTCGTCTCCGGCGCGACCGTCACACTGACAGACGTTGGCACCAGCCAACAGCGCACGACCACTTCGCGTTCGGACGGGTTCTACACCTTCGCGGACCTGCCTCCGACGAATTACAAAGTGAGCGTCGCTGCCCCCGGATTTGCCAACTGGGTCGGTGTGTTGACCCTGCGTGTTTCGCAAGCAGCGCTTGTCGATCCAACGCTGAATGCAGCCAGCGTGTCGACGCAAGTCACCGTAAAAGACGTTACACCGATCATCGACTCGATCAATCCGACGCTGTCCGACGTGAAGAATGCCACTGCGATTGAAACTCTTCCTGTGCAAAACCGCAGCATCTTGAATGTTCTCGCCTTCAGCCCGGGCGTTGTGGCGGGCGGATACGGCGGATCGGGCAATGGGTATACCCGCGTCAACGGCATCATCGGTGGATCGTTGGATTACCTGGTGGATGGCCAGACCATGGTGAACCACTGGAGCAATGAGCTGCAATCCACCCCACCCTCAACCCTGACCTTTCAGGAAGTCAAGATCATGACCGCTGGTGGTGAGGCTCAATACGGCCGTCCGGGTGAGGTTGAACTGGTGACCAAGAGCGGCACCAACCAATTTCATGGGCAGATATTTGAACTAAACAAGAACCAACACCTACAGGCAAAAACGTTCCATTCGGGACCGACGGTTCCCTTCCTGCAGCACAACGAATATGGAGCGCAACTGGGCGGTCCCGTATGGATTCCAAAGATCTATAACGGTCGAAACAAAACATTCTTCTTTTTCGATATTGAATGGCTGAAGGACAAAAAGAACGCGGTCGAGCTATACACTGTCCCCACTGGAGCGCAGACCGGAGAAGGTGGCAATGGGGCCGACCTTTCCACGGTGCTCGACACCAATGGCCAACCGATCAATGATTACGATCCCAACTCCACAGTCTTTAATCCCGGCACGGGCACGTACGCTCGTAGTCAGTTCTCCTACAATGGTGCCCTGAATGTGATTCCACCGAATCGCTTGAATCCGGTCGTGCAGAAAATCTTCGGCAATACTCCTGCAGCGGGTCTGACTCCATACCCGCGACCAAACATCAACAATCCACTTATTTGGCAATATAGCCCGAACTATGAGCCCCCCAGTTCCAAGGCCACCTCTGACGAGAAGCAACTTACAGCGAAAGTAGACCAGGTCTTTGGTCCTAACCGCCTGGCGGCGCGCTACACCTACACCAGCCAAAGTCAGCTGACGCCCTTGTACTACGCGCCGACTGCTCCAGACATCCGTAGCAACGGTGGACACAATGGGTCGCTGACGCTTACCACTGCGATTGGATCGAGGGCGGTCAACGTGGCGCACGTCGGCGTGCAGTACAACCACGCTTTTCGCGGGCCGGCACCCGATCCCAACATTATTAAGGCGCTGGGCCTCCCCGCTTATACGGATCTGGTTTCATGGCCAGGCTTCTATTGGTATTACGCCAACAATGACAATTACTGGACCGCCCTCGATCGCGACAATCCGCAAGACTATCCCAACCAGATTGCCAGCGGCAGCGACCAGTTCTCCTATAACCGCGGCAATCATCAGTTCATGTTCGGTTTTGAGGTCGATAACTCCCGAATCACCACGTTCGAGATTGGACAGCCGGGCGGCAACTACCTCTTCAACGGATATTTCACCGGGCTCCAAGACCCGACCGCAGTCAACCCAGACGGGTCACGGAACTACAGCATTGCAGCCAATGATACCGGTGGAGGATTGGCGGACTTCCTAATCGGAGACACCAGTGAGGACATCCTGTCCATTTATCCGCACTATCACACGCGGCAGACAGAATATTCCGCTTTTGCCCAGGACGATTGGCGAGTCACGCAGAATCTGACTTTGAACATTGGCCTGCGTTATGAATACTGGACGCCGTTCTCCGATTCGTCCGGCCTGTTTTCCACGCTGGATCCGAACGTGCCGGGTGGCGAGGTCGTCTACACCGGCAGGGGTCCGCTTCCGGAGCAAACGCCGCAGGCGGTGTACAACTCGTTTGTGGCTGCCGGACTGCCAATTGAGTCAGCTGCAGCGGCAAAGTATCCGCTCAGCTTGTTCACCATGCCGAAGACCAACTTTGAGCCGCGCGTCGGATTTGCCTACCAGTTGAACAGCAAGACGGTTTTGCGTGGAGGCTGGGGCCTCTATCAGTGGGTGATGCCGTTGCAACAGTTCCAGCAGGCGACGCGAAAGAACCCGCCCTTCAGCTACTCGGCAATCATCCAGCCCGGCGAGATCGATGGTGTAGCCACGAGCTCTGCCGCAGCCGAGTTGGAGTTCCCGGTTGCTTCGTCGGCTTTTGGCGGCCCTCAACCGGTCAATCAATTTATGTTGGGCAGTCAGAATTGCGATAATCAGCCGACGGGAACTTGCAACCCTCCGGGATTGTTGCTGAACACCAGTAATGTATCGGTTTCGCTCGGCAGCGGATTTGGCATAGTCTCCATGAACCCCAACGTCAAGCCCTCTACAGTGCAGGAATACAACCTGACCCTGTCGAGAATCTTGCCGTGGCACACTGGATTCCAATTGAGCTATATCGGCAACTACCAGACCAACCTGCTGCAATTCGATCCCATCAACGCCAACGTTCCACGTAACAGTTGCGCGGCAGCTGGTAGCACCGACGTCGCGCAATGCCAGGCAGGTGATAACTTCTTTCAGCGCCCGTACACAAACTTTATCTCTTCCGGTAATGGTAACTACGACGAGAACAACTATAACGGCTACGGCAACACGAATGAACTCCAGGCGCAGGTAACCCATACCTGGGGCAACGGGTTGACGCTTCAGTCGTACTTTACATGGGGAAAATTTTTGACGACAACGGGCGGACCATCAAGCCCACGGGGAGGAGCACCGGGCGGGCAAGGACTGCTTGGCACAGGTGGAAGCACCAACGTTCCTGCGGCCTTGACTCCAGGCTATTCCCTGGCCAGTCCCCTCACCAGCGGAGCTTCCCTTACCGACCGCATCCGGGCCGTTTACGGGAACGATCCCTCGCTACCTACCAAGACCTTCCAACTGAACGCGCATTACCAGTTCCCGTTTGGCAAAGGCCAGAGGTACCTTGGAAACGCACATGGGATCGTGAATGCATTGGTGAGCGGCTATAACATTTCTCCGTTCTTTCTGTGGCATAGCGGCTTTTACTTTGGCCAGTACGCCTCGGCGTTTGGATCTAACACGGTCAGCGGAGCCCCAAATGGCCGGGGCATCGTTCTGGCTCCCGGCAAAACAGGCGTCCTGCCGAAAGGCCAAAGGACTACAAGCCACTGGTTCGATTACAGTGTTTGGGACCCGCTCTCCGGTAATCCTTACGCTGGACAGACCTATGAGTACACAACGACCCCGCAACAAGGGGATTTCCGCAATAACGTCCCGTTCAATTACATGACCGGGCCCGGTTTCAACAACCTCGACGCCAACGTCTATAAGTTGACGCCGTTGTGGAGAAATTTGGTCTTTGACTTTGAAGCCCAATTCTTCAATATCTACAATCACCAGAACCTGGGCCTACCTAACAGCCACGGCATTATCCTGACGAATGTCTCCGGCTACACTCCACGGACTATTCAGCTGCAGGCAAAGTTCCTATTCTAAGCTTCCATATTCAGCACTCTGGCGGCCCGAGATGTTTGCGGGCCGCTTTTTTGTCGGTGGTGATTTACTACCTGACTCGACCGGCAGGCTTCTTGCGGGCGCCCATCGAAGGATGGCCTTGAAAGGCCTCTTCTGGGAGATATCGCCGCCGCTCGCCGCACAAAGGGCATGTCCGGACGATATGCGCCGTCGGCATTACCCCAATGGGGATGGCTTCCCTACACCCTTTACATCGAAGGACCGGTTGCGGCCTGGGCTTCAGGTACACCATGGAAGCCAGTTTAGGCGAACGAAAGACGAATGTCTAGTGTCAATCCCGACTCCTACCTCGATACTGCGCGGTGGGATTTCTCGAGTGTCAGGAATTGGAAGCGTTCCGCTTTCTATATTTGGAATCAGCTCCCTGACGGTAACCTTAGCACGTCTTCTTATTTGAAAGCCGGGCCGTTTGCACCCGCAATCATCACTGTGCTCGGCTACTTCATCGGTGACCGCTTACTTGGACAAGCGAAGGGAATGAGTATCTGG
>JAJXZM010000089.1 GCA_021780055.1 Acidobacteriota bacterium | reverse complement strand
AGATGCATGATCGGCGTGATCGTGAGTGATCAGAATCAGATCGGCCTTGGGGCCGCCACCGATCTTGTAGGGATCGGTATAGATAACAACGCCGTCGCCGTCTATCCGGAAGCCGTCATGTCCGAGCCAGTGAATATGAGCGGTCAGTCTGGATATTTCCGCAGCCGTATCCGAGGGTTCCGCAGCAATCCCCGCCGTTCCCGCCGCCAGAACGCATGCTGCCATCGCCACGCCCAGCGCGGTTTGAACCTCTTTCCATTGGGTGTGTCTTTTCATGATATCTGCTCCTCGTGTCCGTCGATCAAGTTGCGCCGACATCGGTACCCCGCCACCCTTTTGATCCCTTACTGATACTGGGTTCTTGAACTACCATGCGAGCATAAGCCGGACATCTGAAAAAACACTCTTGCGACAGGCACATTCAAACGGCTTTAACTCCTTCCATTTCAAGAAATCTCAAAAGGTTCGAGTATCTCCTATACCCCCCTTCACCACCCCCACGCTCGCAGGGACAGCGAAAGAACATTCTCCGTTGTCGGAACAAAAAAATGATCGGCTCCACGGTGCCAGGCCCATTGAAGGGGAAGACACGTACCGTGGTATTTTTACCTCCTATAGAGGCATGGCTAACGTATAGCGTATGACATTTATAAAGTCAAATCACAACGATGCCAATATCCTGTTCGGGCAGGGGTTGACCAATGACCGTGGCCGCTTCGCGGGCGTTCTTCTCGTTAGAGCCAAGGTACAGAATCATCGCCCGATCTTCCTTCTGATTCATTTGTTCCTCAAGATCGATTTGCAATCGCACGCGGTCGATATCTTTGAGTACACAGAAGAAGACTGAAAACTGCCAGGCTTCACCATATCCTCTGAGTATTTTATGGACACACCGCAATCTTTTTGGGTCTCTGATGTCGTAGCAAACCAGATAGCATCGACGCATACTTACCCCCGTCAAGTCAGCGTGTGGTCAGGAACGCAAGGGTTGGAATATCCCCCGTAAGCCAGGCTGCGATCATCCGTGCATGCAAAACGATCATGCGCCGGTAGCTCAAACGATATTCGAACACCGGATGGGTGATTTCGGTATCCATTCTCCGGCCAAGAGCATTGAAGAAGCTCTGCCTGCCAGCAGCAGTGAGTGAACAGCCAGCAGCAGTGCGAAGAAAATGCCCCTCTGTCAATTCGCCCCGGTTGAAGCATGTGATCGCAATGGAATCCGCAATCAGCGGCCGGAACGGTTCCATGAGATCGAGCGCAAGGGCGGGACGACCTGGTCTCGATACGTGAAATCCGCCGATGGAAGGCTCAAGCCTTGCAAGGCGTAACGCCGCCACGCACTCGTGGGTCAACATCGAGTACGCCAGCAGACAGTGAATTATGATTGCGGAGGAGAAGCGTTCGCTGATTCATGATCTTAGCCGATACAAGCGCACGTGCAAATTCGAGACAGATCTCCGTACGGTCCAGTTTGCGAATCTGTGACCTCCGAATCTCGGCACTGACCGAATCGAGCGGATCGATCATGGCCACCAGTCGGCCCGCCGGAGAAAGAAACGCGATGGGCGTTTTTTTGTCGGCAAGTGCGTGAACGGCCTGGGTGGTGATTTGCACCGAACCCAGCAGTGAGAGGCTTTCGAGGTTGGCCAGAGGCATGGTTTTCACAGTGGCGCCGCTCTTGTCAGTAACTCTCAATTCCATGCCGCGAATGCCGATTTTCACACCTTCTTGCTGAGCCACTACATGAATACCGTCATCGCGCGGCGGCCAGATTTTTCTCGGTGTCAGTTCGTCGGTCGGCGATTGGGCGCGCTGATGGTTGACCTCGTCCGGCAGACATATCGGCTGAAGGGAGCACCTCGGGCAGCGCGGATCATTAACTAACGGTAGAGGCCGTGAGCCATTGGCGCATTGTTTCGCCCTCTCCAGGGTCTGCAGGGCTTCCGCCTTGAAGGCATCATTGACAGAAATCCTGAGACGAAGCTTTTCATCGGCATAGTAAATGACCGCTTCATGGACTTCATAACCGGCGTTTTCGAGAAGGATAGCTTGCAACCCCGTTTGAATTCGGTCGGTGGGCCATGCCTCCGCACGTTGAAGCGGGAGTTGTTCTATCTCGCCGCAATCATCGGCGGAAGACCCCATGGAAACTTTCTTGGGACGTCCTTTTCGGTATTCAACGGGTACGGCGACATTTCCTGAAATTTCCGTCAGATCCAAGGTCGCGGTGAGACCGAGCGACTCGCTCGTCAGTACCAGACTTCGGACGATCTTCGGCCGTTCAGGATTGATCTCGCTCACATCCGACTTCTTTTGTGCGACACTAGGTTTATCCACCCGTCGATGGACAGCAACTCCTTTCTCGGTATCCCTGCTGGGGACAAAGATACCCTCTACCTGCATGAAATAAAAAAGACGTGGACAGTAGGCGTGTTCGGCCACGTTCCGGGCTGGCCATAGGCTTTCATCCATTGGTTGCATTCCTTTCAATATCGAATGTCATCCTCACTGGACTGATCAATCGCTTGATTGTAACGGTTCTGTGCCTGTTGTTTCAAGAGACGGATAACCCGGTATTGCACCTCGTTCTGATAAGCGGCGTATTCTTTCCATTCTCCGAATTCGATGCTGTCGAGCGGGGATGACGATACATCGCGCCAGAGATTAACGACTTCTTTGGGTTTGCTGCCGCTTCTTTCCCCGCATTTCTTTTTGTCCGTTGCGGCATCACCACGCTGTGATTGGACGGGTTGCCGGAGCTCTTTGCTCAGGTTTACCGCCGCGCTGCCGTTGACCTTATCCTTTATGGGTCGAAAGCTTCCCGGTTCGCAGGGCACATACCACCACTTGCCTGGCCAGTCCGGGTCAATGAGCGCACGCAGGCCGATGTTGGCGGCGGCGTTCAGGTCGGCCTGGACCCCCCTGACAGCGGGAGAGGCGAAATCGGCCGAGACAAATATCTCACCCCCCTTGAGCGGAACACGGACAGTTCCGGCTTCCTCTATGTCGGTTATAGCCTTGTCTTTCCACATTGTGTCCAGGTCATAGAGAAATCGTTCGCGCGAATCACCCTTGCCTTCCATCTGTTTTTTCTGAGCTTGTGCGACTTGTTTCCGCCAGAAAGGCGACCGCATAAACTCTCTGAGCGCCACATCCTGACAGCGGATGCCAGGTGCTCCCGTGCGGGAGTCCTGGCGCGACGTGTAGCCCGCCGAGACTTCGCGAAGATGCAGGCCATGAAGTTGGCAGACTTCGGCCAGATACTTCCTGACCTTCGAGGACGACCATGTCATGAGTTGGCGGTTTTCCCGCCGGGTACGGGTTTCCTCGGGCCGGTAGTGGGTAAGATCTTCAATGATGACGGCATGGCACGGAGCGAAACGCGGATCGTCAATACGCTGTCGCGGACGCTTTCCTCCATCCCAGTGCTTTGTCTTATCCTCGCTACCGATACCGAGCGCCGCCTCGGCAATGCGACTGGCAAGTTGTTTGACGCGCTGTTCACGCAGGTGTTCCAAAGCGTCCAAGGTGCTTCGCCCGAACTTTTCATTGACTTCAGCCCTTGTGCCATCCGGTTGAAGGCGGGTGAAGAATCCCACCTGAACTTTACGGCGGAACTCGGTCAGCATGGCAAGACGGGGAAGGGAAAGTCCACCGACCTTGCGAATGATCGGATCAATGGCGTGCTTTCCACATGGGAGAACCCAATTCTTGAACCAGCGTAGCTGTTTTTTCCACCGCCCATCGTCTTCTTTCCACCGGTTATTCCATATATCGCAGAGCGTCTTCCGCAAAGTCGCATCCTGGGCCAGCGCCTTCGCCACATCATGGAGATTTTTTCGATTCTCCTTTTGCTTCGTCCTGCGCTCATTACCTGCGACATCCTCACCGATTTCCTCCGGAGCTTTGTATCCCGACAACCTGGTAATATGCTCATCCCACAATTGCTTTGCTGCGTCATCCCGCCATCCACGGGAGGATGCCAATCCATACCAGAGGATTAGAGCATCCTGGATGAATTCGATGTGCTTACTGCGCCTCGCAGTCGCATCTTCGTTCGCGGAAAGCTCTTTTGCCTCGGTGAAGTAGTATCTGCGGCCACCGGGCATAGGTTTGGAATCCGCCGTCATGGCGAAGGCGATTCGCGCACAGTCGCCATGACGTTTGAGCGCAAGGCTCATGGTACGGACGGCGGAGGACATCAGTTCGTCCACGGAGAGCGATGGTTTACGTAGTTCACTTTCATCCGTCTCGTCAGAGCCTTGAATCTCCTTTACCGGTGTCCAGCCCAGGATACGCAGCCCATCGAGTCTCGTTTTTTGCTTGCTGGACTTACCCCAAGCGGACTTGACCAGCCGGTCGATAATTGGCGTCGTCCTGCCCAGTTCAGACTCCAGTTGATGCACCGCCCATACTTCCCCATTTGATGCCTCGCGAACGCCTTTTTCCTCGCCCTGAAGCTTGATAAGGAACTGACGATCCAGCCGTGCCCAAGGAGCTGGATGCGGCTCACCACCATCAGGCAAGGTGTCCGCGCCAATGCGACGATAGATGGTGGTTTTCTCGACCTCAACTTGATTACCATTCCTCTGCTTCATCACCTTTCTCTTGAGATGCAGGTAAAGATCGCTCTCTTTCGGACCTTCATGTTCGGCTGCACGACACGCTACCTTGACCTGCTCAGCATTTACCGCATCCCACACCGCGCATGCAGCGGCGTAGCGGTGGCCGAGATCGACGGAAAGCACGCGCAGGCCGGGAAGCCGGGAGAGAATGAGCCGGGCGTGCCCTTTCCGATCCTTGTTTGCATCCGCATGAGGCCAGTATTGAGGGTTGATTCTGAGCTGAAGCTTTTCTGCAAATTCGCACCACGGGCCCTGCGGCTGCAGTTTTGCCGAAAAGGTCACCAGCCAGCGGATGCGGTCCATCATACCGGACATCCGGCGCTCACGTTCCTGATCGGATAAACTGAGGTTATTTCTCACTGTGGCAATGGCTTCCAACTGCTGCCTAGGTACCTGCAACCGGCCATTCCAGTCTGCTTGTTCAAAGAGCCCCGCGATACTCACCGCATCATTCTTTATCACATTTGAAGCGGCTCGCCCCAATCTGTCTGCTCGAGTGACCGCGCAAGCCTCAACATCCCCTGTGTTGTTTCCAAGCGCCAAATCATGCGCCAGCCTCTTGGACTGCCAGCACAACGAAACTGGTTCCATCGTGTTCCCAGTCCAAAGCGTCATGGAAAGTGTCCTTGGATTGGACGGCCGCCTGTTGTTATGAACATCAAAGCCGATGTCCCAGCGGGACTTCCCGAAATCGCAGAAGACAGGATGCAAGAATGTGTCCGGGTGACGGTACGCTGGCACCTTGAAGAGCCGTTTTTTGAATTCCGCTTCGGCGCCAAGAGAGTAATCAATCAGCGGCTGAGGATCGGGATATCGCGCGGCATCGCCGTCCTTGTGCCAAATGCATACAGCGTCGTCTTCAGAAAGGGCCTCGAATAGCTGGATGTCGCCGAACTTGTCGATCTGTGGATCGTTCTGCAGCGCCCGGACGGCGGCGATTCTTTTCTCGACGGTGGTGCAATCCTTCTTGCTCCATGCCTTAACCACTTCCCTCCAGCCGTTCACAGCCCGCCGCCGGATACGGTAAGCTTCCAGTGCACCTGACGCATCCGAACGTTCCAGGCAAAACTTATCCAGCCACCTTTTGGTTTCAGGCAGGACGCTGTTCATCTTCCTGGCGTCTTCTTCAAATCCTCGCCGCTCCGCCTCGGCCAGCTTGACCCGCGTGTGTGCCAGCGAAACACGGCGCGCCGCGTGGTCGAGTATGACAGCGTATTCAGAATGCCTGGCCGGCCCTCCATCCTGCAAGTAGGTGAACCCACAAACGGACTCCACATCCTTCAGGACGGCGTTGGAATATACTCGTGACCCCTTCGATCCGGCATTCTGGGTACACTTCTTGGCATCGGCAGTTGCCTTGTCTTTCAGACTCGCAAGGTCATCTTGAGTGACAGCGGTTTGGGCAGCGAACTTACTACTCAAGAAATTGCGCGTCGCGCTCTTGTATCCGGGGCCACTGATTAACCCAAGCACACCCTTTAAGTCATTCGGTGCAGGATTGAATTCTCTGAGGTTGGCAGCGAGGTCTGAGACAGCCTTGTCCCCCATCATCCCCGGCTGGGCTTTGCCAGCCCAATCCGCGATCTTTTTATAGACCGTCGCCATACGGCTGAAATTCGCGCCCTTGCCGGTACCGAACCGGCTGCTGAGCCATTGCCCCGCCTTCTGTACAAGATCCTTTGATTTGTCCTCTTGCCCGGTCTCGGAAGACTCATCTTCGCCGGAGCCTTTCGCCAGGGCCAGATAGGCGTCACGGCTTCCGAAGAAGCGCTCCAGCATGTCCCACGCTTCTTCGCGCTTGGATTCGTTGTCTTCTGACTTGAACTTCTTATCAAACGCCTTGCTCCGGTTAACCCAAACAGCGTCATCGCGAATAGCAGCGCACAAGGAAGATGAACAATTATTTTTCCATTCGTGAATCTCATCTTCCGCAACCTTCCTGCTTTCAAGAATTTCCTTAAGCGCATTTAGTACCTTACAATTCCGATCCGCCTCAGGCTCATCGCCGGATGCGACGATAAAATCCGCTGGAGCTCCGATCCTCGACTCCACAGAAAGCCATGACAGAGCCAGCAGAATACGCCGCGCCTTGCGCTCCTCATCGGTCGGATCGCGATCCGGTTTTCCTTTTCCACTCTTGACCCTGGAATCCGCCAGCGTGTGGTCCAACCCGCCGCGCAGGATGAGCAGCCAGTCGCCGAACACCCTGGCTCCCTGATTGACTGCCTCGTGGGTCCGCCAGAGCGCCTCGCGCCATGATGTATTTTTCTTGTCAGTTCCGCAGAGCCGAAGTGTATAGGCTCGTTGGGTAAAGGGTGGCTTCTTTTGTTGCGGCATCGTTATCCTCCCTCTAAACGTGATGGTTTCGTAAAAAATCGATTTTCGGACGGCTTTGTACCGGCTTTAAATGTGAAGAAGATTGTATGTTCAATATCAATAACTATATCATTATTGACGACTTCGTAAAAAGTCCGCATGCTGCGTTGCGCTGCATCCTTCGTCATTGCAGCGTACGACGAGTACGCTTCATTCCTCAGGATTTGCACGCCTTGCCTGCGAACATTTTACGAAGCCGTCCGAAAATCGACTTTTTACGGGGGCATTATTATTGATGCCATCGTAAAAAGTCAAAAATCTGATTTTCACAACCAACAAATTCAGCAGATTGATGTTGTAAAAACAGGCCAAAATTGACTTTTGTCGAGTTCATTATTATCGATGGCTTCGTAAAATTTTTACAGGCACGGCGTGCAAATCCGCAAGGAATGCAGCGTACTTGTCGTACGCTGCAATGACGAAGGATGCGGCACAACACAGCATGCGGACTTTTTACGAAGTCCGTCAAAATTATATTGAAGACAATGTTCAAGTACTTTATCATTAGCGTTGATTCATTATTGGCATAGCGAAATATAAAATATAAGGAGTTGTTATGACAACGCAGAAAGCTTACAGCATTTGCGGCATGTGTACATGTCGCTGTCCGATTCAGGTAGAGGTGGAGGATGGCGATATCCGGTTTATTCAGGGGAATCCCCATATCCCGGCCATGAAGGGCGGCGTTTGCCCCCGAGGGGCGGCAGGGAAGGCGCTGGTCATGGATCCGGAGCGTC
>JAJXZM010000148.1:1995-7777 GCA_021780055.1 Acidobacteriota bacterium | reverse complement strand
TTTGTTCAAAAGCCATGACGTCGAGGTCTCGCGCGGCTACGCTAACAAAACGTATATTCAGCTGAATCTCGACGAGACGGTTGCAGTTCGCAAGCTGGTGAAGGACGCGGGCTTACCGGCAGACATTGCTGGACAGGCAGATCGGCAACCAACCCTGAAACAGTTGTCTGAATTTCTGTCGGCAAGGGCAACAGAACAGAACGCTGCATATACAGCAGCTCAGAGTGAGGCTAACGCTTTGCAGGACGCACAGGAAAAGGCTAAGGCTCTCGATGAGGCGAAAGGTCTCGCCGAATCCGAAGCGGCAAAACAACTTCGTGCCAGGTTGTCGGAATTGGCCTCTGGGGATTTCACCGCTTACGTATGGAGCAAGTATCTGCAAGGGCGTCTGCCTAAGTTCCTTTACTTCGACGAGTATTACCAGATGGAGGGACAGCTCAATATCGAGAAACTTAAGGAGCGCCAGACTACAAACAAACTGCAGGATTCTGACCACGCGATGCTGGCTCTGATTGATCTGGCTCGGTTGAAAATCGACCACTTGATGGCGCCGAAAAATACTCAGGAGCTCAAGAACAAACTTGAGGGTGCATCAGTATACTTGTCGAAGATCATCTTCAAGTATTGGTCACAGAACAAATATCTTTCCATTGATTTTGACATCCGGCCTGCACTGGCTGGCGACCCAGAGGGAATGCGGCAAGGAACTAACATTTGGGGCACTGTTTACGATTCGGCGCATCAGGCGCACACTCGTATTGGAACGCGCTCACGGGGCTTCATTTGGTTTTTTTCATTCCTGGCGTGGTTTTCTCAGCAGCGCAAGAGCGGGCATCCACTGATCTTATTGCTTGATGAGCCGGGCTTGTTTCTGCACGCCAGCGCTCAGAGCGATCTACTCCGTTACATCGAGGAGGAACTTAAGCCGTATCATCAAGTTATCTACACAACCCATTCTCCGTTCATGATTGAACCCCGACACCTTGATCGTGTGCGGATCGTTCGTGATAAAAGCATGGAGTCTCGGAAGGACAATCAGCCTTTGCCAGCCGACCAGGAGGGAACGAAGGTGCTGTCGGATGTGTTCGAAGCAGACGAAGGTAGCATTTTCCCTTTGCAGACCGCCCTTGCTTACGACATCACACAAACCCTTTTCGTAGGCCCAAATAGTCTGATAGTTGAGGGCGTGTCAGACATGTTGTATTTGGACACTGTAACTTCGGCATTAGCAAGGGCGGGCCGCGAGGGGCTAAGCGACAAATGGACACTGTCCCCGGTCGGTGGTTCCGACAAAGTGTCGAGTTTCATTGCTCTGTTCAGAAGTCAAAAAGGATTAAATATAGCAACTCTGATCGACCTTCAAAAAAAAGATGAGCAGAAAATTGAGAACCTTTACAAGGAAAAGTTACTTAAGAAAAAACAGGTGCTGACATTCGCCGATTTTACAAAAACAACCGAGGCCGACGTTGAGGATATGTTTGACGTGTCATTCTATTTGGGGCTTGTGAACAAAGAGTACGCGCAGGAACTCGCGGCACCTATTACGGAAACCGAACTACCGAAGCACGCTCGTATATTGAAGCGGCTGGAGGGATACTTTGAGGCAAAACCGTTGAAGGCCGGGAAATTCAATCACTACCGTCCCGCTCGTTATTTCGCAGAAAACATCTCAGAACTTGCGGAGAAGATTTCCGATCCAACCCTCGACAGGTTTGAGTCAGCGTACAAGGTGTTAAACGAACTTTTGAGCTAAAGGGAATGTGTCAAGTTTGACAACGGCCGACTCCCGTTTGATTGCGGCACGTGGACCCACCTCCGCATGGGTACTGATATGGGGGTTGAGACGTGCTTCGGTTCTTGTGTGAGCCGGATGAGCCCAGAGCCTTAGAGCAAGGAAGCCGTCGTTGTAACCTGTTGCGAATGTGGTAGGGCCGGCTTTCTGGCTCGATAGGAAGGTTGGGACGAGAGCGAAGCGAAAACGAGGAGCCGTCATAAAAGATAGACCCAGTGGCGGGACCATAGACTCCGGGAACTTGGGGGACTTCATCCCGGCAGCCGGCGGAACGGTTATTCATTAGAACAAAGGCAAACCTTGCGGGCCTTCCTCGCTGGTGTTTTTCCCACCGGAGTCCTATATGTTTGAGAGAGAGGTACTCGCCCATGAGTATAGGTGGGCAGTTGCCCACCTGTCAAATACTACCGTGCTGCGGTACACTTTGTTGCATATGCGGACGCTATACCATCACGACACCCGGTGAGGAACTCGCTTCCTATTTTGGCATTCTCCCCGCGCAGGACGCCTTTGGGCCGACGGACGATGCCCGGCCAACCGAGAACCTTCCCATCGTCCTCCAGGACGACCCGAATCAGATGGTTGTGGGGCATTGGGGTTATCCGATACGGCTGGGCGGGAAGGACAAGGAACTTATCAATGTCCGCGCGGAAAGCATCCTGGGCAAACCCTTCTTCCGTAAGGCGGCGAACGAATGTCGCTGCATGATCCTTGCTGACGGGTATTTCGAATGGATGCGAGAAGGGGAAGTGAAGAAAAAGTTCCGCTTCACACTAGAACGCCAGCCGATGGCATTTGCCGGAATTTATCAATGGACGGCCAAGAAACTGTCGAACGAGATTCGCCCTTTTTATTCAATCATCACCTCTCAGGCCACCGGTGAGGCAGCGACAATACATGATCGAATGCCCGTCATATTGCCGCCCGGCCATGAAAAATCGTGGCTGATCGGACTCTTCAACGAAAAGCTGCTCGCTCCCTACGAAGGAACACTGGCGATCCGCCCAACGGCCTAGGAATATTCAGGTTTCGCCAGCCAATTGCGGAATTTTTCTCGAAATCTCAGTCGGATTGGAGACGATTCCTATCTGCTCTTCACTAGGCCTATGAACTCCATGAACTTGCTGAACTTCCTTCGGGGGCCAATGTAGGCGCAGATTAGTATTTACGAGCCTTTAAAAAGGCTGTCTTCCCGCTGTTCCCCACCCGCATCCGAGTTCATCAAGTTCATGGAGTTCATGCCTGAACCCGCCAAGCCATACTTTTCATAGAGCAGCGCCAGCTTTGGCACATCCGCCGGGGCAATCCGGTAGCCATCCATATGCCGCTCGGTTTTGAGCCCCAGCTTCCTTCGAATGACGCCTCCCACCCAGTGCGGCGTGATCTTGCGCTCAAAATCTTCACTGTGCCGGGCAATGAAGCGCTCGGCGATTTCCTTGATAGCCAAGCCCGGCGAAAAGGGCTCCTGCTGGAGTTCCTGAATGATTTCGAGGATCTGAGCCTCGACATCCATTCCCCGGTCGGCCACCAGGTTGCGGTGGTAATCGCGGGCCACTTGGCGGAGTGAATCACGGGCTTGGGTATCCTCGATCACGCTCAGCAAAGGCACGAAAATCTGAGCCAGGCGCGGCTCGATCATGCGGTCCACGAGCGCCGGATCGATCTGGCGCTTGCCGAAATTGCGTAGCCGGAAAAGCAGCAGCATGTTGCGCAGCTTCAGGGCTTCCTGCTTATACTGCGCAGTCAGGTTGATCGGAATATCTTCACGCAGCTTGCGGCCGCCTGTTTCTTCCGTGAGGCAGCGGCTTTCAAGCGCCCGGTCCTGGAAGAAGCTGCGCGTCGAGACCAGTTTCGGCCCAAAGACGGTGTAGGCCCGCGGGCTGAATTCCCGGCCGTTCCTGGTCTCGCTGCGCAGCACGGGAAAACCACGCGCGTTGCCATTGTTCAAAATCTTCACGATCTCCGCCTTCTCATCCGAAAACCGGAAATCGCCTTCATCGATAATCAACGTGCCTCGTATTTCATCGAGGATGCGGAAGAGCGGCGAAACCGTCGAGGCCCCGCTCGCAAAGATGGGCTTGTACGAAAGCGAACCTACGGTGAGCAGGAAGCGGGTTTTGCCCGATCCCGTATCGCCCCTGAGCCTAAGATACGGTAGCTCGTTAAAGCCGTCATAGACCCAGGTAAAGAGCACATAGTAGCTGGCGATCTGTTCGAAGAGGGGAGAAATGTCCACGTAGCGATGAATGAAAGCTCGGATCGTCTCGATCAGTTCTTGCTCCGTGCCGTATTCGGTGGGTTCCGACGGAAATAGCACCACTTCATTCGTGAGCAGATTGTTCCGGGGAGAGTAGGGCACGACCCGCTGGCCATTCACCAGCAAATCCTTCTCGTATCGAATTTGGTCGTCTTTGGATACGCAAAACAGCGTCCGGTTTTCTTCCGGGCGATAGAGCATCTCCACCAACGACCCGTCCGGCAGGACCGCCGAAACCGCAGGTCGGGCGCTTTGTTTCTTAGCCTTTTCCACTGCTGTCTTGAGTTTGTCCTCCATCTCAGCGGGCAAATTCCTGGAGCACCTTCAATGCTTCCGGGAATGTCAGATGTTCGGCCTTCATGAGGAAACTGATCGCGTCGCCGGAAGTGTGGCAGGCAAAGCAATAGAAGCTCCGCGTGGCAGCATAAACCACAAAGGAAGGATGCTGGTCATCGTGGAACGGACAATGGCCAACAAAATTTCTCCCCTGCGGCCGCAAAGCCACGGATTGCCCGATCAGGTCTTCGATGGCGACCAGGGACTTGAGCAAGGCAACCTCTTCGTCTGGCGTGGTCGGGAGCAGGTTCCCCTCCAGGTTTGGCGGAGGCACCGCCGCTTTCGGCGGCATTGGAGTTGCTGCTTCTAACAACTTCAGAAACTCTTCGCGGGTTTTGCCGAGGCGCACAAAGAAATCGGTCACGTCGCCACCCTCGCCGACTTCATCGGGCAGGCAGACCACACGGGCCTGCGGAATCAGCCGCGCCACGCGCTCGACTCCGAGCCTTCCCGCCGCGTCGTTGTCGAAGCAGATAAACACCTGCCGAATCTCCTTCAATACCTCGGCCCATTCCGGCCGGAACGTCATTGCCCCGCCCGTCGAAGTTACCGTTGCAAAACCCTGGCCTTCCAAGACCAGCCGGTCAAATTCACCCTCGCAAGTAATGACTTGATCGGGCTTTGCAAGGACGCGCTCCCAGCCGTAGATCTCGGCATGGGCGCCGCGAGTGGAAAGCATTTTGGGGTTGTCGGAACGATCATTCGGATCTTTGGCCAGTTTGAAAAATGTAAACTTCCCCTCCCGGTTCGGGATCGGAATCGTGATCCGCTGCCCGTTCCAGCCGAGCAGATGTTTGTGAATCAGGGCATCTGGGACACCGCGTCCGTTGAGGTATTTCCAAAGGCGTTTGGGCAGGCGCTGGTGATAGGCGAGGGCTTCGTTGTGGGGGTTCGTTCCGGTGATCATACCCTCAGCGTAAGGCGCACCCAGACCAAATCTAGGCGGGGAAAGTTGCCGGAAGCGGCTAGTTTGACCGTCTAGGCGACCGTCTACCGGCAGCTACACTGGAAGGATGGATAACCTCCAATCCTCACACGACCAGAAGAAGGAACCACAAACTGAACTCGAGGAATTCAAGGAATTCTTGGGACCTATCGCGACCCGTTACTCGGATGCGCAATTGATCCAGTTGCGGAGCGACATGCATGTTGCTGCAAGGCTACTCCTGGATCTCTATCTGCTGAAAAGGAACACTCGAACGAAGGCACCACAGCCAGGGCCTTTTGACAAGTATGAAACGGAAAAGTAACATGAACGGCATATAGCCCCTGCCACGCCGCACAATCTTCCCATATACATGAATAGAGTTGTCATCTATTGTCGTGTCTCGTCCAAAGAACAGATCGACGGAACGAGCCTCGAATCACAGGAGGAGGCATGTCGTACATACGCTATA
>JAJXZM010000148.1:0-1985 GCA_021780055.1 Acidobacteriota bacterium | reverse complement strand
ACAGAACGGGATGGAGGTCCTCAGAGTCTTCGTTGAAGAGGGTGAATCTGCCAAGTTTGCCGACCGGACGCAACTCCTCGCGTTGATCGATTTCTGTCGCGATAACAAAGGCCAGGTTCGAGCACTTGTTGTATGGAAAGTGGACAGATTCGCGCGGAATTCTTCCGATTATTACGCGGTAAAGAGTACGCTCCAGCGTTACGGGGTAGAACGGATCGTCTCCGTGACCGAACCAATTGACACCACGCCAACCGGCAAACTTATGGAGGGCGTCCTGGCAAGCTTTGCGCAATTCGATAACGATGTCCGTGCAGCGCGTACGCTCCAAGGGATGCAACGAAGGATTTCTGAAGGCATCTTCCCGTGGAAGCCACCCTTCGGGTACAAGAGTCCGGTTAGGAACGGAGAAAAGAAATCCGTGCCGGACGTGCCAGACCGGCCAGCGTTCGATCTTCTTCAGCGTGCATGGAAACTCTTTGCAACGGGCGCTTACACAAAGTCGGAGATGGGCCGTGTCATGGATTCCTGGGGTCTCTCAAGTGCGCACGGCGGATCATTCAGCCCACAGTCATTAGCGCGGCTTTTTACCAATCCCTACTACAAAGGTATTCTCGTTGACCCCTGGAGCGGAAAAGAATATGAAGGTAAGCACACGCCTTTGGTGACCAAGGAAGAGTTTGCACGCGTCCAGCAGGTCATCGCCGGGCGCAGCCGATCGATTGTGCATCTGAAAGACCGCCCGGAATTCCCGTTACGTGGTTTGGTGCGCTGTGATGCCTGTGAACACATCCTGACTGCCGCATTTACGCGTGGCCGAAGCATGCGATACCCCTATTATGTGTGTCAACATGCTTCCTGTGAGAAACGCGGCAAGAGTGTTCCTGCGGGGATAGTCCATGAAGAGTTCGAGCAGTTCTTGGATTCAGTTGCGCCCGACCCAGAAATCCTTGAGAAGATCGGAGATCTCTTGGCCGATGAAGTGAAGGCATACCAGGCGGAGCAAGAGGGCCGCAAGGCCGCCCAAAAAACACGAGCAGCGCAGTTGGACCGTGAGTTCCAGGGAGTCATTGCAATGCGCGCCCAGGGCCTCATCAATGACGAGGAATTTCTGCGGCATCGCAAGATCATTTTGAATCAGCGCAATGCACTCGAAAGCCAAGGTTTGCGGAAACGAATTGATGTTGCGGAGGCCAGGGAGAAATTCAAGGAGATTGTGATGCCGCTAGTTAATTTGCGGCAGACCTGGAAGACCATCCATCCTCCATTCCGGAGGCGGTTCGAGAGATTGGTCCTTCCGGCGGGCTTCGCGAGTGGACATTCTCGAACCGCCGAGTTGGGCGGTCTTTTCAGTATTTTTCGAGAATTAGCGCATCCCGTTTCAATAGGGGTAGCCCCAGCACCCGTACTCTCGAACCGCATGATCCCAGATATTACAGGCTTTTGGGAGGTTCTCAGGGATGTCCGGGGAACGAAAGAGGGGCCTCTGACACCGGTTCGAGCGTAACGTCACGATTACCCCTCCCGTGAAAAACTCGAACCGACTGGGGGAGTCATATGGCTCCCCCAAAGAGCCGATGCGAAGAATAGCTGTCTCGATTTTTGCACAATGGCCGCCCAGTAAAAGGCGGGTGGATTTGCAGTGGGCGGCAAAAGACCAAGCGTCCTATGGGCCGGATCTGAGAATCAGTGGTTTCTACAGGACGCATAGTCGTTGTGAGGGCCGGATCAGCGAAAATGGTGATCGGCAGCCCGTTTTGACCCGCAAGATGCCGAATCTGATGTGATGAGCTGAATTAGAAACTCGGCTAGACCGTAACGATTCTCATGCGTGACATGTATGATTTGGCTCCTGGAATGCTTCTTAACGCTATCTGCGAAGTTATAAGGTCGCTCCACGACCGTGCCGACCATCGAAATTCGGCCGTCGCTTAAAATTCGATGAATCGCTGATCGGAATGACTGTGCTAGTAACTCCATCGGTCCAA
>JAJXZM010000109.1 GCA_021780055.1 Acidobacteriota bacterium | reverse complement strand
TTTTCAAGGGCAGCATATTGTTGTCGTTCTTCAGGAGAACGATGCTTTCCCGCGCCGCCCGCAGCGCCAGTTGCTGGTGCTCCTCGGAATGCACCACCCGCTGCGCCTGCGCTACATCGACGTAAGACGAGTGGTCAAACAGTCCCAGCCGGAACTTCACATAAAGAACCCGCCGCACCGCCCGGTCCACCAGCGCTTCCGGGACCTTGCCCTCTTCCACGTTCTCAATCAGCGGGCCCATGTATGCCGGCTCATAGGTGATATCCATGTCGACACCCGCCCACAAGGCCAGCGCTCCCGCCTGCTTCTGGTCCGGAACAATATGCTCATAGATCAGAGTGTCGAACCCGCCGCCCTCGCTTTCCACGATTCCCTTGAAGCCCAGTTCCTGACGAAGAATCTTGGTGTTCCATTTTTCGGAAGAGTGCTCCGGTACATCGTCGATCTCCGGGTATCCGGCCATCACTCCCAGGGCGCCGGCCTTGAACGCGGCAATCCAGGGCGGCAGGAAGTTTTCCCGAATGCTGCGCTCCGACACCTCGATCGCTCCCCGCTCCATGCCGCTGGCCGGTTCGCTTTGTGTCGGAAAATCGGTCATCAAGGCCACCACCTTGTCCGGCGCATCGATATTCGTTCCTTGCGCACCTTCGACGATGTTGGTAGCGATCCGCGAATAGAGATACGGATCTTCCGTGTAAGCCTCCATATTGCGCCCCATGCGGGGATCGCGATCCGTCTCCAAGACCAGCGTCGATAAGATGTGAATGCCAACCGACCTTGCTTCCTGCGCTGAAGCCGCATAGATTGCGTTCACCAGAGGCATGTCAAAGGTGCTGCCAATCGACAGGCCCTCCGGGAACACCGTGGCCCCGGGAAACATGGCACCATGCGTCCCCTCTTCATCTTCCAGTAGCGGAATCTTCAGCCGCGTTTCTGTCAACGCGATCTTCTGCAGCTCATTGAAAAACTCCACCTGCTGCGGGAGATTTCCATGCTGCAGAGTGAATGAGAGCGTGTGGTCAAGGCCGGAGACCGGACCGATTTCACTGGTATACGTTCCGGCAACAAGTTTCTTACATGTTTCCATTTTTGCTGGGCCCGTTTTCCCGAACTGATCAACGTAAACGGCTGGTATGTTGAGTTGCCCCACTTTCTCCTTCAGGGTCATGCGGCGCATCAGGTCATCGACCCGCGCACTGATCGGTTGCTTCGTGTCCAGATAGATTGGTGTCGACGGACTGGATTGTGCCGCCGCCTTGCGGCAGCAAGGGAGCGCAACCATCAACATGAGGACTACTGTCTTGAAGGCTCCGGGAAACTGTCTCCAGCCGCCGTGCTGTCCTTTCACGATCCCCATCCAGCTTTCACTGTCCAACATCCCGCCGAAACTAAGATTCCTCTGAATCCCCATAGCAATCATTACCCCCCTGTGTCTTAGAGCGAAGCCTCAAACCTTACGCCTGTGGCACTTGAGCAATATGCTCCCGCACGTGCGCGATGCCACAATTTTTTAGAAATGCAACTTGGCCGCCACCTGTCCAATGCGAGGATCGTTCGCGCTTGAGACCGCGCCGAAACTTCCGCTGTTGATCAAACCGTCCGGCTCACCAAATTGCGCATGGTTGAAGATATTAAAAGACTCTAGTCTCAACTCAAGTGACTTTGACCCGGTGAAATGCACGACTTTGGCCAGTGCCATATCCCAATTGTCTATACCCGGGCCGCTAAAAAAGCGGCGCTTCGCATTCCCAAATTGTCCGAGGTTTTCCAGGCTGAACAAAGAAGTGTTGAAATAGGTCCCTCCCTTTCGCGGATTCGTCTGGAGGAGAAGTTTGCCAGAGGTGAAATTGGGCTCATCCGCGTTACCGGTTGGGCCAACGGAGTCGTTACCAATCAGGGAACGGTCATCGTTTTCCGCAATTGTCACAGGAAAGCCGGTAGAGAAGCGAGTGATGCCGGACAATACCCACCCTTGTGTCAGCCATTTGGGGTGTCCGAAGGCCTTCTCAAACGGCAATTGGTACGAGTAGCTAGCTACGAAATCCTGGGTAACATTGAAGGCAGATAGCGCCCATTCCAAACCTGGATTAAAAGGCATCACCTGTTCCGTTGCTGCCGAGGAATCATCCATTGACTTGCTATACGTGTAGGCCACCAGTATGGATGTCCGGCCGCCGCTATATTGCAAGCTGCCTTCCAACGCGTTATAAGAGGAGCCACCCATGGTGCGGTACCAGCCTGTACTTCCAAAATTCGTGCCACCCGAAGGTCCCAATTGCTGGCGGGCCTGGATCACTTGCCCTGATGTCGTAGTAAATACGCCGGTTTCTGCGTAGGGACCGCAAACATTGCTTCCTGGGGCTACTTCACTTGGCTGGCTCACACTTAAGCAGACAGATGGAGTTGCGGGATTCGCCTCATCGATGACCATATTGTGGCGTCCTGCGGTTCCTACATAACTCACAGTTAGAACCGTGTTCATCGCAAGCTGCCGTTGAGCGGAGAGCATCCAGCTTTCGGCATAGGGAGTCACATTCTTGTAGTAGTAGGTTGGAGAACTGCTAATCGGCTCGTACTGCGCCCAGTTGACATTTGGGGCCGGGTTACTAGGGGAAGCATTCGCAGTGACTGCTGGAACAGGAAAGCGCTGGCCTTCTGAATTCCCAGTGTAGTAATCGACGAATGGAGTGGCAAACTCCGCTGGCGTGGGATTTACCCAGTACAAACCGTATGGGGCGTCACCGTTGCCGTTTGCATTTATATAGTCCTCTAGGTCACTGTAGAAAAGACCAAAGGAAGCTCGAAGGCTAGATTTGCCGGATGCGCCTGTCAGCTTCTCTAGCCATCCTCCCGTTGGATTCGGAGAGTAGGCCACCCCCACTCGGGGAGCGATATTACCGTATTGAATCGGGGCAACAGTTCTTGGAATCGCTGGATCGCCTGCGACCAGCCAACCCTTCGGCGCGGTGGGAAATACCACAGATTGCTGTCCAGGCACCAGCGCTTCCATCCTGTTATATTTTTCCCACCACGGCGTAGAAACATCCCACCGTAGGCCATAGTTGATTGTTAGATTCTTGGCCGCATGCCAACTATCTTGGGCGAACAGGCCGTAATACCGCGCGCGGTTATATAGCGGGAATTGCAACCCCTGGTTGTATGAATTCGCAGCCCCAAGAAGAAAGTCGGCGAAGTCCAGTCCTGTTTCTGAGGCTCCATTGAAAGCAAAAGTGCCATTGCTCGCGTAGTACGTTTGCATGTTGATTTGGCTAAGCGAATAGATACCGCCAAATTTCAGACTATGATTCCTCACAATCCAGGAGAAATTGTCTTGAACCTGGTAAGTATTCTCCCACAGGCCCTCGGAACCAGCGGGGCCGCCGATCGAGAAATTATTGAAACTGATCGAAGGCAGAGTTTTGTACTGCGGATTTTGAGGACATATCCCCAGAGTGGAGCAACCCACAGTAAAGCCGAGGGCTCCCAGATCGACCGTAGGACCGGTAGGAGTATTGGCAAATGAAGCATTGCGTGTGTAGCCCAACCGGAACTCGTTCACAGTGGAAGGGCTAAGGGTCTTTGTATCGTTAATCGTGAAAAGCTGTGCAAGTCCAGACGTCGCTCCGCCAAACTGGCCGAACGTGCCTCCTGCGAATGGATTTGTCAACGAATATTTATCAATAAAATAGTAGCCGGATAACAAGCCTAAGCGAGTATTGGCATCGGCACGGAATCCGGCTTTATTATCATCCAGCGACGAGCTGGCCAAACCCGAAAAGGCTCCCGAAGGAAAGCTTGCCGAGGCTGGCACGTTGGGCAGAGGAATAAACTTGAATAGGTTAGCGACTGGTGCGGACCATACGCCCTGAGGAATGGTTGCATTTGGAAAAACACAGGTTGCGCTTGTACAGCCACTTGTATAAAACGGTTCGCCTACGCTAACCGGATATCCCAATTCCTGAGTGAGTGTATTGGCGACCGCCGGTCCTATCACTGTTCCCGTAAGAGAACTGGATTGATCTGCGAGATTTCCTTGCCGGTCAGCAGCCGAGGGAACAGGTACAAGCCCGGTGCTCTGACCTATGCTCTGGCGTGTTCCCTGATAGTCCGCGAAGAAAAACAGTTTGGTGCGAATAATTGGGCCCCCAAAAGTGCCACCAAACTGGTTCTGGTGATAGACACCACGGGTCGGACTGTAGTAGTTGCGTGCATCCAAGTTAGTATTTCGGAGAAATTCAAAGGCATCTCCATGCAATTGGTTTGTGCCAGACTTGGTGATGACATTGACCAAGCCTCCACTATAGTGACCATATTCGGCGTCATAGTTGCTGGTGATGATGCGAAACTCGGCGATGGAATCCACATTGGGGATAATGGCTGTGCCATTTGCTAACTGTTCTTGAACGTTGCCCCCATTCACCATAAAACCGTTGGAGCTGCCACGTGCGCCGCTCATCGACAGAGTGCCATCACTCAGACCACCGGATGGGGGCGCGTTGCTGTAACTACTTAGGCCGTTCGTGTTTTCGTTCGACTGTGGCACGACTCCGGGCTGAAGCGCGAGTAGATCGGTATAAGAACGTCCATTTAAGGGAATGCTCGTCATCGATGTACTGCCAATCACGTCGCCCAGCTGAGTACTGACCATGTCAACTTGAATCGCATTAGCGGAGACTTGCACATGCTGGCTTACCGCTCCGACATGAAGCGCGGCGTCGACGCGCAGCGCGGTATTCACATTCAGCACCACGCCCGTCTCTTGCAATCCAGAGAAGCCCTGGGCCTGTATTTGGATGGTGTAATGACCAATGGGCAGGTCAGGAAAAGAGTAAGAGCCAGCTTGGTTGGTCTTTGTAGTGGTCTTGATACCGGTGTCGACGTTCAAAGCTGTAACCGTAGCTCCCGGGATGACGCTGCCCGTCGCGTCGGTCACGGTTCCCACTATGCTGCCAGTCACGCTTCCAAAAGCACCAATCGCTACAAAGAAGATGCTGCACAGCAATATCAAAGCTCTTTTCATTGCGTCCCCCCTTAGTGGCCTTAAATGCTACGTTTCTCTCCCCAACACCCCGCTGCTTGTGTCCGCTCGTGCTTTCGTCTCTTTGTCCCGGATCGCCATTCATTCGAAAACAAGCGCCTTTGCTAGTTCGCCGCCAACTTATTTCTCCATATATTTCATGGGTAAATTAAGTTAAAATGGGCAATGGAGAAAAACTACGCCGACTAATTCCCTGCTGTCAAGGAAATTTTTGGACGTAGATTTCTTGGAAAGATAGCGTCACAAGAGACTCTCTTGCGATTAGGCCCACGCGTGTCGAGGCAGCAGTGCCCAGGGATCTTGCCAATCCATTCCTCCGACGTGCTCACACCTAATTTCAGAACCTGTCGCTGCCAGCGTGGTTGGGTATTCCATCGCACCACACCGCAGTAGGCGTCGGCACTTAAGGTTAGGACGGCCCGTTCACAATCGATTCCCGCTAAACCCTTTGGAGACGTTCCTTTTTTTTAGTCATGGGCTCAGCATTCGTCCTCGCCGCATTGGGAACGCACGTCAGTCTCCTGCCTGCTGCTGGTGAACATAGGAGCCAATCTCTTCAACCGTACCAAACCAAATTTTGTGTGTCGGGTCTTTCGAATATCTGCACAAAGTTTCGAGTGCTTTGGTATCCGTAACTTGATACCCACGAGAACCGACTTCGTGACCCACAAAGATCACCCATCTACCTTGCTGAGCTGCCTCGTCGACCACTTCCTTCATTTGCGCGAAATCCATATCGTCAAATGCGGTACCCATTGCCTGCGACCGATCCATCACCCGAGGATTGTTGGAGGACTCCGAGAGATAGCCCCGCCCTATCAGGAAGCGCTCGGCTACAAGCGGCACATAACTTTCTACGTCAATCCCTCGTCCGATAGATTTCTGGCCGCATGGATAGGCAAAGTTTTTGGGCTTTACTCCGAGCAGCTTTTGGATTTGGCCATTCGCTTGATCGATCTGTTCTGCGATCTTCTTTAGGTCGTAATTCTCCAACGCGTTATCGACGGAGAAGTCGTAGTTTCCAGTGCAGGGATGGGAGAGCGTATGGTTGCCGATTTCGTGGCCGTCGAGAACTGCCTGCTTCCAGCCTTCCAGTCGCTCCTGTACGCCTTCCGGCTGCACAAAGAACGTGACCTTTACCCCGAGTCGCGTGAACAAAGGGAGACCGGTGTCAATCTGGCTGGCCCGTGCATCATCGAAGCTTAGACTCACCGCTGCTCTATACCCTTCGGGCCAATGAAACGAGCACCGTGCTCCCTGCTTAGCAGACTGGCAACTCGGAGTTCCCGCGACTTGGGCATTCAGAAGGAGTGACCAGCAACACATCACACCGACAATGGATAAGACTCGTTTCTGTATCATATTTCTCCTTTAAAAATGAGCGGTTGCATAGGCAGGCTCGCATGAAATACGGTCTCCAGGTGGAACATCGGTGGGAATCGTTCTGGCACCAACTGGAATATTCCAGACACTGAATGTGGCAGATCGGTCAGCGCTCATCGAGCGAGATCTGGCTGTATATCTAACCCTCGATCAGCCAAGGGATTGGATACTTGCACTTGGAGCGGCTGGCTCAGCACGATATCTGACGACGATTTTCCGATCATCAGATCAAAGGTGCCCGCCACTACCGTCCAATGCATATCGCGGTCAAGCAGCATCAGATCCTCCGGCGTCAGCTTCATGGTGACGGTCTTCGTCTCGCCGGGATTGAGCGCCACGCGCTCAAACCCACGCAGCTGCTTGACTGGAATCGCCACCGGCGTGTAGCGCTCGTGCACATAGAGCTGCACCGTTTCCACCCCCGGCTGCTTCCCCGTATTGGTCACATCCACACTCACCTTCGCATTTCCTGCCGGGTACATCTGAGCCGGAGCAACCCGCAGGTTGCTGTATTTGAATTGTGTGTAGCTCAGCCCATAGCCGAATGGGTAAAGCGGCGTGCCGGGCATGTCCGCATAACCGCCGTCGTGACTCCAGGCCCGGTTGATCCAGTATTCTTTTGAAGGCTTGTAATTGTAGTAGGCAGGCAACTGACCGATGCTGCGTGGAATGGTGATCGCCAGGCGTCCACTCGGGTTGTAATCGCCGAACAGGACATCGGCCACCGCTGCGCCGCCGCGTTCTCCTGGCTCCCATGCCTCCACGATGGCCGGAACATGGGCTGCCGCCCAGCGAACCGAAAGCGGTCTGCCGTTGATCAGCACCACAACCGTAGGAGTGCCGGTCGCCTGAATCGCCTTGATCAGATCTCCCTGTGCCCCGGTCAGATCCAGAGTGGCCACATCGTATCCCTCTCCATCGGTCGCCGGAACCCCGCCTTTGCCTGCATTGCGTGGATTCTCCCCCACCACCACAACCGCCACACTGGCCTTCCGGGCCGCCTCCACTGCCGCGGCAAAATCCTCTTTCCCGCCGATCACTTCGCAGCCGTGGACATACTCCACTCGCGTACCCGGGGAAACCTTCTGCTTGATTCCCTCCAAGACCGTGATCACCTTCTGCGGCACAGCCGAGGGCGAATAATCACCCAGCTGACTCCAGCCATCATCCGCGTTCGGACCGATCACCGCGATGGATTTCAGATCTTTTTTCAAGGGCAGCATATTGTTGTCGTTCTTCAGGAGAACGATGCTTTCCCGCGCCGCCCGCAGCGCCAGTTGCTGGTGCTCCTCGGAATGCACCACCCGCTGCGCCTGCGCTACATCGACGTAAGGCGAGTGGTCAAACAGTCCCAGCCGGAACTTCACATAAAGAACCCGCCGCACCG
>JAJXZM010000229.1 GCA_021780055.1 Acidobacteriota bacterium | reverse complement strand
AAAACGCAGCTCTTTGTTGAAAAGCGTATCCGGGCAGATCGATTCGTGATCTGCGGCGGCAGTTCTTCACTTGCGGTTATTGCCCCGGAGGCCCTAAAATCATTGGAGCCACAAACTTGCCGGAACCGCCTGTTGGGAATCCCCAAGCAAGTTTGCTTTACGAGTTGCGACACGGAGAGGTGTCCGAGTGGCTGAAGGAGCACGCTTGGAAAGCGTGTTTACGAGAAATCGTAACGTGGGTTCGAATCCCACCCTCTCCGCCATGTACCGTCCGGTACATGGCTCCGCCTCCATTCGCAGGTTCAAGCAATAAATTTTCCAGTACTGATTCCAAATCCAGCAAAGTTGAGAGAGAATTGTGCGCCGTAACGTACAATGCCGAAGGCTGCACGGCATTGTATTCAAGCTGGGAGCAACTCAGGAGAAAAGATGGGGAACACATCAACCGGGGAGGTCCGGAATGAAATTGCGTGATCTGCGCAAACTGTTCTTATTGGCATTAACGGTACTTCTGTTACCAGCCGGAAGTTTCTCTCAGTCCACGGTGGAACATCTGGGCGGCGGGGCTACAGCGGAGCCGCTTGTGTGGCCGGCCGGGCCGGCACGGGACTCGATTCCAGCGTGGGCGCGCAACGGAGCGATCCGCTTTGCCCGGTGGGACGGTGGAAGAATCGAAGCCGCAAAGGCGATACTTTCCGGTTGGCCCAATTTCTGGCCGCCTGACCCTAACGTTCTCTACGCCACCGACAACTGGTACAACCTGAAGACCATACAGTTGCTCAAGGATGCCGGCGTCAACATGATCTGGGTAACCTTCAGCAACGGTTTTTCGAACCAGACCGAGCGGCTGAACCAGGATCAACTCAAGCGCTATATCGCAGAGTGCCACCGCCAGGGAATTCACGTGATGGCTTACGAGTCGATCACCAACATGTTCTGGCAGGACATGTTCAGGAATGTTCCAGAGTCACGCAACTGGCCTGCGATTGGCAAAGACGGCAAACCCGTTCCTTACGGGGCGGCGGCCTACAAGAAGATTGGTTACATCAGCCGATATATGGCCGACCTGTCGAATCCCGAATGGCAGGCCTATCTTCGCAAGCGGGTCCAACTGGCGCTCGATGCGGGAGCCGACGGCGTTGACTATGACAATAACTTTACACGGAACATCACTCAGTTAATGAATATCTACGAGATGATTTACAAGTATGGCTCGGCACGCAAGAAGGACTTCCTGTTGATGGGGAATTTCCACCAAAGCTCGTATGTTGTGAATCGTCTGACAAATTCCATGACTACGGAGGATGGAACGGAGCCCGGAATTTACGACGCCGCGCAGCGAGGCCGCATGCGGGGCAGGCAATACCTGTTGGCGGCGGACGGCGGATACTTGATCGACAACGTGGGATTGTTCAGGGCGCTCGATGCGCTTTCCGACGGGTGGAGACCGAACCTTGTGGAGGACGGCCGGCGGGAGTTCGGCCAGCGCGAAGCCAAGGCAATGTCGCCGCAAAGGCAGCAATTGGCCATGGCGGAAGCGATGAGCTTTGGTGTCGCCGACGAATTGTTTGTTGAGGACGCGCTGGCCACCGGCTTGTGGGACTACGAGCCTGACGCGGTGGCACTCTGGAAATCCATTGCACAGTATAACCACTTCTTTGCCACCCACGAAAGTTACTACACCGGGACGCAGTCGGTTGCGCCGGTGGCCGTAGTTCTGGATGACAGCAGCAAGGGAGTTGATCTTTTGAATGATCTAGCCGCGCGCAACGTTCTTTTTGATGTTATTTATGCGCGAGACCTGACTGGGGAAAAGCTGAAGCACTATTCCGAAGTTGCGCTGCTGACCGCGGACACTGTGAGTAACAAAGCGCTCGGCGTGCTGGAGAACTACGTGAGGGATGGAGGGACGCTCATTGTTGCTGGACAATCGGCCACTCTGGACCGGCGCGGGAAGCAGCGGGTTCGGCCTTCGTTTTTCGGGCAGAAACTTGGGAAAGGGGAATGCGTTTATTCTGAGCAAATCCCGCCGCTCGATCAGCTTGCAGAAGACCTTCGCAGCCATGAACACTCGAACGTGCCCGGGATCGAAGCCCCGGCGGGCGTCGTCTATAACGTCTTGGCGCAACCAGGGAGCCATCGCGTGATCGTGCATCTGCTGAACTATGGTTCCAATCCGGCGACCAACATCAGAATTAACCTGAATCAGAAGTATGGGAGTGCGATGCTGCTGTCACCTGATCTTTCGCGTGAGATTCCTGTAAGCATCCGTCAACAGGCGTCGGGCACAAGCCAGATTACAGTGCCAAGCCTGAAGACTTATTCCATGCTCAGTTTGAATCAGTAGGAGGCAGGGCAAAAAGGAAGCGGGTTCGGTCTACCTCTGGCGTAAACGCTCTTTGACTTAGGCGGAACGTTCCGCCAGCAGGCTCAAGATGCCCTCAACCGGAATTCGCAGCCAGGAAGGGCGGTTGGCAAGCTCATAGCGGATTTCGTAGAGGGCTTTTTCGAGAATGAATAGGTTGAGCAGGCGCCCAAATGTGTTGGGATCTGCTGGGCAGGAAGAGCAGCCTTGAATGGCCTTCTGATATCCGTGCTTGAAGGAGTTTGACGCTTCGAATTCCCAATCGCGAGCCGGCTTTTGCAGAAGAGTGATTTTTTCGGCTTCGCCCTCAGCGGCTTCAAACAACGCCGACCATGCCGCGTAGTTCAGCGAGCGTAATATACCCGCAACATCCCTGAGAGGGCTGTGCTTGGCGCGCCGTTCGGCGAAGGGACGCGCTGGCTCTCCCTCAAAATCAATGATGTAAAAGTCGCTGCCAGCCACCAAAACTTGCCCGAGATGCAGATCTCCATGGAAGCGCGTTTTCCCGATTCCGGCGTCCTGGTGGAGTTCAAAACGTGTGATTAAATTCAATATTTGACCGCGCTGATCCAGAAGCGCTTGTACGCGATCGCGTTGCTCCGGCGCCAACATACTTTCTGAGCTGGCGAGCAGGCCGAGGGTCGATTCAGCTTCGTTCTGGATTTGACGCTTCCAGCCGGCGACATCAGATTCTGTGCCCGGTTCGGGCTGGAAAGCGGGATCGCCGCTTTCGATGGCAAGCGCACGGTGGAGTTCGGCCACGCGGAGGCCGAGTTGCTCCGCAAGCGCAAGATGATTCCCGTTGGTGACTTTGTTCGCGCCGCCTTGCAGGATGCTCGTGAAAATTCGTTTGAGGTGGGCAAGAGTGAAAGACCATCCATCCCCCTGGTTGGCAACAAAGCCCTGAATGATGGCAAGGGCAGTTGTTTGCCCCTGTGCGTCAAAGTGCTCAAGTGATCCAAGCAGCGGCGGTGTGTTGCCATAGTTTGCGACGTCGGTCAGGTAGCGTCCGATTTCGAGTTCCGGCTGGATCCCTCGTTCAAGTTTCCGGTAAGCCTTCAGTACCATCTTTTGCGCAATCAGGATGCTGGAATTGCTTTGCTCGGTGCCGACT
This sequence comes from Acidobacteriota bacterium, assembly GCA_021780055.1. The sequence goes on along the minus strand of JAJXZM010000229.1, from coordinate 4,343 downwards.
GCTTCTATGATTTGTTGATCTCTCTCCTGCAAATGAAAATACGCGTGCGTGTGGCTGAAACGAAGCGTCCCATCGAAGGCATTTACCGTTATGTTCTTGCCGACAGTTCGAACGAGTTCGGCGATGAAGCGTGGGTCTGAAAGCGCATCGCGCAATACTCCCGATTGGTCGCCTTTCTGTATGCGGGCGATTATCTCATTGGAGTCTCTTGGCGACTGGGGAGATGATGGTGTGTCCCACACGATGGCCAAGGGCAAAAAATAGTCTTCGGAGCGGCCATCTGCGAGACGGACGCGAAAGGTCGCAAGCAGCCAGTCGCCCCCACGGCCGGGAAAGATAGAGTGCCTAGTCAATTCCACGCGCGCGATAGATGTGCCTTTGGAAGCAAACCACCGTTGTTTTGAGAGGTAGGCCGGCAGCGCATGCTCTTCAAGTTGCTGACGCATCGGTTCCCGTTCCAGGCTTTCCCATCCCTCTGAGAAATCCAAAGTTTCAAATTCCGGCATGAACCCCGCCCCTGTCGCAAACTGTGTTGGCAGCGCCGAGGCTCCCGGCACCACGCGCTTTCTTATAATTGAACAATTGGTGGCTCGATGCAAATGAGTCCGCCGGGCCTGTCAGTCGACACAACAGGAGGGCCCATGCCGGGCTTGGCTTTCTATAGTGTTTTGAAAGCGCGTTGGCTATGGTGGATATGGGGGATTCGGACCCCTGACGGCGCAGTTGCAAAGTCAGCGCAAAAGCGCCACTCTTGGCCTCGATTAACTTTCTGTTGGGTATTGGGGGCGGGTTTATATGGTTTTCGGCAAGTTTTGTTCCCTTGTTCACTTCGAGTCACGGGCCGGCCGGCCAAGCTGCTAGCCAAGCGTCCCGCTGTAAGCCAGCGTGCAGAATCCAACAATCAATAGCGCTATGGACAGGATCATGGTATTTACAGCTTTCTTTCCTGCGCCTTTCCATTCACCGGTAATGAAGCCCCAAGCGCTTGAGGCCACGATAATAACCGACATGAAGAGCGGCCAGCCCAGCACGGGTCCCATTTTGCCGATGTTCGACATTGAGACGCCGTAAATCGCCGAACTGCCAAACCACAAGGCGGCCATAATAAACCCGTACAGCCAATAGACCTTCGACCCCGGGACGCCAAAAAGACCGAGGCTGCGGTTCTTGCGCCAAAGATAAAAGCAGTAAATCAGGTAAGGCACGAGCGATGCTGTGTAGAGCGGCGCCCAGATCACATTGTATTGCCAAACAGGGCTGGCTCCGATTTCGAGCGCACGGTGAAGCGTCGGAGTGCAAAAAGCCGCCCCAAAGTTGCCCAGCGGAGAACCGAGTCCAGCTAAAACGCACAAGGTCAACCCCGCCGCAAAACTCATTCGCTTTTCCGCTGGATTCGGCTTCGCCGCCATCGCAACCGAAAGTTGTTTTTCCTTTTCCCGCCCGGCCAAAGCTGAAACTACAATGCCGACTAGCATTAGAACGATGCCGACAAAGAAGAACAGCCCTTCGAGTGTGAAGACCTTGTCCGCGTGCTGCGAAAGAAACGGCACTACGGAGCCGAAAGCCGTCGAAATGCCGATGGCAATGGCAAAGTTCAACGCGATACCTACAGCTGCAATACCCAGGCCAAAGAAGATCTGCGCCAGCCCGAATCCAATGCCAAAAAGAATCAGCAGCGACCACTGGCCCGCCGGTGTGCACTCGAAGAACCGAACAGTGTGGGGAATAGTGGCAAAGGTCAGAACCCATGGCAGGATGAACATTGCCCACACACCCCACACCGACCAGATATTTTCCCATCGCCACTTGCGGGTAATTTTCGTGGGTACTGCAAAGCTTCCGTTCAAGACGCCGGCAAGGGCCGAGAGGATGATTCCGATTGAGACGCCTGACATGGTTTGATTTACCTTTCCTGCCGAGTGAAAACGATATCGGGTTTAGCCGCCCAACGCAAAAGCCACAATGTCTTTTGATGCAGCGTAAGCTTTCGGGCCGGGCCGAGAACCTGACGCACTTTGCCGCAACCGCAAAAAGCGTATTCCTTGTTTACCCGTAATGCAAGCGTCACGTTGTCCAGCGCTATTTTACCGGCTTTACTCGAATCATGACGACGCCGTGTTCCTGCACGTCGGCGGAGTAACTGCCATTGAATAAGCCAAGGTCTTTGCGTGCCCACAGATCGCGAACGCTCGCGCGTCCGTCGATGCCAATCTGGCTGAAATTCAGCTTAATCTTGATGGTGGATTGTTCGCGGTTGAACAGGCCAACAGCCTTGCTGCCGTCGGCAAGGGGCTTCATCCAGATTTCAAGCGGGCCTTCTTCCCACACGCGATGGCCCTCAACGCCCAGCGGGTCCTGATCGACGGCGATGACGTCGGGGTTAGTCAGGATGGCGAGCGTTTCCGGAGTCATGTGCGTCAGGTCATTGCCCGTAATCAACGGCGCTGCCAGCAGGCACCACAAGCTCATGTGCATGCGGTATTCCTCGGGGTTCATGCCGCCGTTCCCGATTTCGAGCATGTCGGGATCGTTCCAATGGCCGGGCCCGGCAAACTGTGCCAGGCCTTCCTGTCCGAATCCGATGGCGACCATGCGGCTGTAAGTGTCCTTGATGTCGCCCGTGGTGCGCCACAAGTTTGCGCCTACAGATTGCCCCCACTCCCACACTTTGCCGCGCCCATGAATGCTATAGACAATGGGCCTGCCCGTGCTCGCGAGCGCCCGGTGCATCTTTTCGAACGCGCCAGGATACTCGGCGGGCTGATACATGAAGCGCGCTGTGCACCAGTCATACTTCAGGTAGTCCACGCCCCACTTGGCGTAGGTTTCGGCATCCTGTTTCTCGTGGCAGTAGCTTCCCTCATAGCCGCCGCAGGTCTTGGGGCCGGGCGAAGAATAGATCCCAAGCTTCAAACCTTTGGAGTGGACGTAGTCGGCGAGCGCCTTCATGTCGGGGAACCTCGAGTTCGGATGGATGAAGCCTTTGGAATCGCGCACGCCCTCCCAGCAGTCATCGATATTGATGTACTCATACCCGGCGGCCTTCATGCCGGTTCGCACCATCGCGTCGGCTTGGGCGCGCACGACGGCGTCGCTCACTTTGCACGCAAAGTGGTTCCAGCTATTCCATCCCATTGGCGGCGTAGGAGCGAGTTGTGCCTGCGCGAATGCCGTTGGCGCAAAACAGCAGATTGCCAGCAACGCCATGAAAATAGTTGAGATACAGCAGATTGCTCGCTCTCGCATGTTCGTCTCCCGCTGCTTGTTCAGTGGCGAATGTCTTGAACAAGGAGCCGCTTACGATTTTCCGCCGTCGTCTGGGCTAGTGATGTGTCACCTGGACGAGCCCCGCTCGCTTGGCCTCTTCGCGAGGATAGTTGGGTGAAATGGGAATGCTCTCGCGCCTCACCATCAGCTTGCCGTCCTTCACCCACTGCTCGCCGCGAATTTCCAGATGTTTCACCATGCGCGCACGCCACAATTTCAAAGTGTCCTGGTGCGTGGCCTCTGATGAAAGGTCGTGCAGTTCCTGCGGATCGTTATCCAGGTCGAACAGTTGTTCCGAGCCGTCGTGCGCGTGGAAGATATATTTTGCGTGTCCATCGGTCAGCGCGTTCCAGTGGACCAGCGGGCTGTAGCAGATATCGTGTTCCATGTCGATATACGGCCGCCAGCCTTCTGTTTTTCCTTCCGCCAGCGGCAGCAGGCTGCGCCCGTCCAGGGCGTCCGCGATGGGGGCCAGCGCTCCGGCCGCGTCCAGGAACGTGGCCATCAGGTCGCGCAGTTCGGTGGGCTGCTCGATCACGCGACCGCGTGCGCCGCTCACCAGTCCTTTGGGCCAGCGCATCAGCATGGGAATGCGCGCCGACGACTGGTAGGGCTGGCATTTGCGCCACATGTAATGGTCGCCCAGCATGTCGCCGTGGTCGGAGGTATAGACGATCAGCGTGTCTTCACTCAATCCGCGCGCGTCGAGTTCTTCCAGCATCTGCCCGATCTGTTCGTCCACAAAAGTCACCTGGCCGTAATAGCCCGCGCGCGACTGACGCACCTGTTCCCCGCCGAGGTCGCCACACCAGATGTCGAGCCCCGGCCCGCTCCGCTGCCTGTATTTCTCCGACCACGGAGCGTGGAAGGCCGGTGGCAGGTCGGCATCCATATACTGGCGCATCAGTCGCTCGGGCGGAATGTAGGGGCTGTGCGGGGGAATAAACGAAACCTTCAGGAAAAACGGCTGGCGGCGGTCATAGGTCCGCAGAAAGTTCACGGCCGACCTTCCCACCCAGCGCGTGCGGTGCAGCCGCTCCGGGTAAGGGAAGGCCTTGGCTGAATAGGCGTTCCAG
>JAJXZM010000234.1 GCA_021780055.1 Acidobacteriota bacterium | reverse complement strand
AGCGCGGCCTGCGCGAGCCGGTCGACCTGGCCGTGATCGACGTCGCGATGCCCCGTCGCGGTGGGTTGGAAGCCGCGCGCGAGCTGCTGCGCCACCGCCCCGAGCTGCGCGTGCTGATGCTCTCGAACATGATCTACGCCCTTGTCCTGCCTGTGATTGAGATTTTCGTGGCGGCATATGTCATGCGGAATTCCCGGGCCGTTGGCAAGGTGGTCACTTACCAGTTGTCGATCTACATGGCCACTCCACTGGCCTTCTATATAAACGGCAAGTTGCTCGGCCGCATTGGCGCTCAGCACCACTACGACGAAGGCATGCTTCTGTCGGGAGTCGCGATGATATTGATGATGCAATTGAGCATCCTCACTCCCATCGGCGTCGCCACATCGGGATTCACAATGGGGATAGCTACCGGCCTCTTCTGGGCAAACCGCGGCTTCCTTGCCCTGACAGCAACTGAAGACAGCAATAGGAATTACTACTACGGCGTGGAAAACTTTGTGGCCACCTTGGCTGCCGTTGTGGTTCCAGCTTCGATTGGGTGGTTAATCGGCGGGACCACTCTGTACGGCTGGCTGGGGGGAATTCCCAACCGCGCTTACCACATCATTGCGATGGTGGTCTTTGGGCTGACGGTTCTCGCCGCGGGGATACTAGAACGCGGCACATTTCGAAGTCCAAGGCATACTTACTTTGTTTATTTCCGTTTTCATCGGCTATGGTGGCGGATGCTCGAGCTGGCTCTGCTCAAAGGATTGGCGCAGGGGTACATCGTTACCGCGCCAGCCATGCTCATTATGCTGCTGGTCGGCCAGGAAGGAACCCTGGGTGCAACCCAGGCCATCGGTGGTGTGTTTACGGCCTGCCTCATGTATACGGTTGGCCGCGTGGCAGCGCCCAAGCACCGCATCATTGTCTTTTCCGCGGCACTTATGCTTTTCTTCTTTGGCGCAGTCACCAATACTTTACTCTTCAATGCTGTCGGCGTGCTCATCTTCATCGCATGTCTCTTAGTGGCCAAGCCTCTCCTGGATCTTGCCTACTATCCAATTCAGTTGCAGGTCATCGATGTGGTCTCCCGGCTCGAGGGCCGCAACGAGTACGCCTATATCTTTAACCATGAATTCGGACTGTTCACGGGGCGCTGCTTGGGTTGCGGGTTATTCCTCAGCATCGTTTACGGTTGGTCCGGTAATGCCGCTCTCAAGTATGCCTTACCTGTTATTGCGCTATTGCAGTTGTTATCCATCCGGGTGGCTGGCCAGATCTTTCGGGGTTTGGCCGCGACGGGCAGCAGCACCTCCCCCGTCGCAAGTCTCGCCGGAAACACAATGGAGGCCTGAGAACAATGCTGAAAAGGAGACACACAATGAACCACAAAAGTCGCACGGCGCAAAGACCGTGGCATCTGGCGGTCTGGTTATTGTTGACGTTGAGCCTGATGGCCGGCATCCCCGCCGTCGCCCAATCGGCCAGAGGTACTTTGACCGGCTCGGTGAAAGACACAACCGGCGCAAATATATCCGGCGCCTCCCTTGATCTGACAGAGACAAGCACAGGCAGTCACTATACAGCAATCGCGAGCGAGCAGGGCTTGTTCACATTTCCCGAGCTCCCGCCTGGTACTTACACCCTGACAGTAACTTCTCCGGGGTTCCAGTCATTCACGCAAAGCGGCATCACTGTGTACGTGGGCAGTACGGCGACCGTCAATCCCGCACTGAAAGTAGGAGCGGCCACACAGTCGGTCACCGTTAATAGCGATGCCTCGCACCTTCAGACTGAATCCTCTGATCAAGGCTTCACGATGTCGCCCCATGTACTGGAATCGCTTCCGCTGCCCTTCGGCGGTGAGATCCGCAACCCGCTCGAGTTTGCTGCACTCTCGCCCGGATTTGCCGGCACCATGAGCAACAACCCATCCTCGCCACCCTCCGGAAACTTTAAGCTCAGTGGCGGGCAACAGGGGGGTGGCGACATCCTGCTCGACGGCGCCACCACCGAGCTCGCCTCGGCCAACATGCAGGTCACCTATGGCTTCAGCGTCGAGGCCGTCTCCGAGTTCAAGGTGATGACCAACACCTTCGACGCTCAGTATGGAAGCGCCAGCGGCGGCGTGGTCAATCTCGTTTCCAAGCAAGGAACAAACGACTTTCACGGCTCGGCGTACGACCTGCTCAAGAACCGCGTCCTGGATGCCAACAGCTGGCTGAACAATTACCAAAACGCCGTCTTCGGGCCAAACTCAACAACCAAGCCCATCGACACCCAGAACGATTTTGGCGCAAGCTTCGGAGGGCCGGTGCATGTTCCCTGGCTCTACAACGGCAAAGACAAGACCTTTTTCTTCTTCAATTACGAGGGCTTCCGGCAGAGCAATGGGGGGATATCGCTGCAATCAGCCCCCACCCAGGCCATGCTCGGAGGAGATTTCTCTGCCCTTGCTCAGCCCACGACGATCGGCGGCCAGACCTTTGAGGCCCACATCCTTTATGATTACACGACCTGCACCGGCGTCAATCAGGGGCAGCCATGCCAGGCTTATGCGAACAACAAGATCACCCAGTCCCCGGATTCGGTCTTTGCCGCCTCCTCTAAGGTCATGCCCTCCGCCCCCTCCGGCGCCACCGGCCCTTACGACAACATCAATGTCACCAGCTCCAACAAAGAGCAGGCTGACATGTGGTCCATCCGCATGGACCAAAACATCAACGCGCGGAACAAGCTCTCAGTCAGTTACTTCACCGGCAACATGCCTTATGTAAGCACCTCCTCATTGGGCTCGCTTTACACCGGTGGCAACATCCAGGGCAACAAATATGTGCGTCTGGGCTATGACTTCTTCATCTCGCCCACCATGTTGAACCACTTCAACGCCGGCTTCACTCGCCGCCATCGCCTCGAAACCTCGGGAGAGGGCGGCTATGGTGGAAACTGGGCCACCAAGTTCGGCCTCAAGGGCGTAGGCGACGCGGTTTTCCCCCGCTTCAGCTATAACTATCCCGGCAATGGCATCAACAGCCCCAGCGATGGTCAAAACGTCTTCGACGACAACGTCTTTCAATACGACGACGCGGTCTCGTGGCAGAAGGGCCGTCATAGCTTCAAGTTCGGCGGCGAATTCCGCGCGGCGCAGTTCAACCTCAACCTGCTCACCGGCAGCGCCGGCCAGTTTAATTTCACCAGCGGCCCCACCAGCAGTCCCATTGACACCAACTCCGGCTTCGGGTTCGCCAGCTTCTATCTTGGCGCAGCGTCAAACGCGTTTATTGCCATCCCCCAGACAAATGGATTCCGCGCCAAGTATTTTGCCGTTTTCGCCTCTGACGACTGGAAGGTCAACAGCAAGCTTACCCTCAACCTTGGCTTGCGTTACGATATGCCAATTCCGGTGACCGAGGCGCGAAACCGCATGTCATATGTGGACCCAACCCTGCCGAACCCGGGGGCAGGCGGGCTCCTTGGCGCTTACGTCTTCCAAGGCAGCGGCCCGGGACGCCTCGGCAGCAGTTCCTCACAGTCGATTTTCAAAAAGGCCTTTGGCCCTCGCGTCGGCCTCGCCTATTCGGTTGATCCCAACACGGTCATCCGCGCGGGCTACGGCATTTACTTCTCCACTCAACGCGTCGGAGGCTTCGCCGAAAACGACAGTCAGGGCTTCTTCTCCAGCTACACCTACCCCACCCCGGCCAGCATTCAGACCCCGGCTGTTGTGCTCTCGCAGATCAGTGCCTATCCAGGCAAGCTGCCTCCCTTCATCGACCCCACGGTCATGAATGGGCAGGGGAACGCTCTCTTCCTCGAGTCGAAAGTCGACCGCCCCGGCACCATCCAAAACTGGACCCTCGATGTGCAGCGCCAGCTGCCCTTCCAGACCATTGTTGACGTGGCCTACGTCGGCGCTCATGGCGACCACCTGCAGGCATTCCTCCATGACCCCAACCAGGGACTCCCAGCCAACCAGGCGCGTGGCGCATGTTTGCAAGTCAACATTGCCAATCAGGTTGGCAACCCAGCATGTGCGGGCCAGAGCGTGGTTGCAGCTCCATTTCCTGGATTCAACGGCACCGTGTCTCAGGCACTGCGTCCCTTCCCGCAGTATGGAACCGTCACGGTGGATTCCGCGACCATGGACGATCCCTTCGGCGATTACACGTACAATGCCCTGCAGGTTCAGGTAACCAAGCAGACCAGCAACGGGCTCACCGTATTGGCCAATTACAGTTGGTCGAAGAACCTCACCAACGCCGACTCGGAGTACCCGACCGAGGCCGCCTGGGAAGGTAACGGCACTTCCGGCGCCCTGAACACATACAACCTGAAGGTTGAAAAGGCCCTCAGCCAGTTCGACATCCCGCAGCGCGTCGTCCTGGCTTGGACTTACGATCTGCCCTTCGGAAAAGGCAAGAAGTTTGCCAATCAGGGGCGAGTCGTCAACGCGCTGGCTGGTGGATGGACAATTGCCGCCGTCCAGAGGTATCAAAGCGGTACTCCACTCAGCGTAACCTCGCCGGGCTGGACCTCGGGCATCTTTGGCGGAGGCGAAGGCGCAACCGGTTCATCCAGCCGTCCCAACATCGTTTCCGGAACGAGCTTTAACGCGCTCCACGGAAAATATGTCTGGGGCCAGAGTCGCCTCTTAAATCAAGCTGCCTTTACTCCAGCCGCCAACTTCACCTTTGGCGACGCGCCCCGCGCCCTTGGCGTGCGCGAACTCTTCAACACCAGCGAGGACTTCAACGTCAACAAGGCCATCCCAATGTTTACCGAACGGGTCCAGACCAACTTTCGCGTGGAGTTTTTCGACGTCTTCAACCGGCACCGATTCACCGGCTTTGACACGTCAGTGACGTGTAGTGCCTCGTTGACGCAAACTTGCGACCCGCTGGTTAATACCAACACAAACTTCGGGAACGCTTCGGGCCTTGCTTATGGCCCGAGAAACATCCAGGGCGTCCTGCGGATCACCTTTTGATAGCACCGGACGAACCAGCCCTGTTACGTTCGACGTTCGAAAACAATCCAACACTCCCGGACCTCTTCAGCGAGGTCCGGGAGCATTTTACTTTTACCCGATGCACAGTCCAGACAGCAGGACAGTGAATCTATTAGAAAAAACACTGTACAAGATCACGCAATGGGATTCAGTGACGTGAAAATACACTACTATCAATCCATGTTTCGCTTCCGCTGCCGGCGATTTCTATGTTTTGCTGGAGTGATTCCGATAGTATGCGCGCTCTCGTCAGTCGGCACCGCGCAGGTTGGAAATTCAAAGATCCAAGCCCAAGTAGAGGAACACTTCCTCGCTGCGCAGCAGGCGCAGCAGCAGGGCCGCCTCGATGCGGCCGCGCATGAATATCAGACCGTCCTACGCCTTCAGCCGGGATTACCCGAGGTGTACGTAAACCTTGGGCTGGTCTACTACGCCCAAGCCAGATTTGAAGATTCTGCACGCGCGTTGGCCGCAGCCGAAAAGTTGAGACCCGGCATGCATGGAGTGAGCCTCTGGCTCGGAATCGATTCGGTGAAACTGAATCGGCCTGCCCAGGGAGTAACATTTCTGCGCGAGGCCGTTCGTCAAGACCCGAACGAAAAATTGGCCCAAAGCTGGCTGGGAACGGCGCTTTGGGACGAAGGGCAGTTGGATGCGGCTTTGAGTCAATTGCGAAAAACTGCCTCGCAGTTTCCTGACGACCCCGATCTGCTTTTCGCTCTTGGCGAGGCATACGGCAAGGCTGCCAAGCAGCAGTCGGAGCAGCTATTGGAAGAATCCGCTGGAACAGCCATCTCTGACCGAATCTATGCGGGCTTGTACGCTGCCGAGCACGATTGGCCCAAGGCCGAAGGGCATCTTCGCCGCGCCATTCTGCGCGATCCGCACTCAATTGAAGCGCATCTCGATCTTGCTGAGGTATTTCTCGATCAAGCTCAACTGTCGGCCTCGTTAGAGCAGCTTGACCAGGCGGGTAGCCTGTCTCCAAATTCGGCAACTGTCCTGGCACGCTCTGGAGAGTTGCTGATTCTCTCCGGGCAGCTGCCAGAGGGAATTTCCCGCATTGAGCAAGCTCTCAAAATTGACGAAAGTGAAGCTCTTGACGCACTGGGGCTTCCTGTGGGGGACCGCATCTCTGCCAACGGGGCGAACGCCGAACTTCTCGCCCTCTGTCAGGCAGCAGAGCAGAGGCTGGAGGCGATGCAACCGTCAAACGTCGCAAGAGAAGTTGCCTTGGCGGGATTATATGCAAGATCAGGGGATAACGAAGCCGCTGCCCGAGCTTACGAGCGGCTTGGGCCTGCTCCGCAAATCGAAAAGCAGCCCAAAACTGTCTTTGGTCAAGCGATGGATGCGATACATCAGCACCGTTATGAAGCAGCCGAGGCCGCTCTTCTGCGCTGGTTGGCACTTCATCCGGGAGATCTTTCCGCCCGCTACGAATTGGTTGTTGTGCGTCGTCAAATCTCCATGGCGCAGATTGCAAGGCTCTTTGCTGTCGCGCCAGATTCTTACCAGCTGCATCAACTTCTCGGGCAGCTCTACGTTGCGCGCGAGGAGGACGACAAGGCGCTGGAAGAGTATCTCGAGGTAGCCGCCGCCAAGCCTGACCTTCCCGATGTCCACTTCTGGCTTGGCCACCTCTACTGGAAACACGGCGATGCAGACCATGCACTCCCCGAACTCACACGGGAACTGCAACTCGATCCGGGACATCCCGAAGCGAACGGCGAACTTGGCGCCGTTCTTGTAGCCGAAGACCGAGCCGGAGAAGCAATTCCGCATCTCGAGTTGGCAATCCGCAGCAAGCCCGATCTCTGGCCCGCCTATCCGCAACTGGGCCGGGCATATGCGATGGAAAAGAACTACGTTCGGGCCGAAGCGGTCTTGAGGCGTGCCCTTGCGCATGACGCCGACGGCTCCACGCACTATCAGCTGGGGCTGGTCCTTCGCAGCGATGGCAAGACTGCGGAGGCAGCTCAAGAGTTCGCCAAAGTGGCCGCCATAAAGAACGAAAAATTGGCTGGACCTTCCTCCAATGACGCCGCAAACGAGGGAGTCAAACGATGATCCAGTATCGAGCCGTCGCGTCTGCGTTTCTTTTCATTGCCTACGTCTCTTCGTTGAATGCGCAATCTACAGTGATGAACGAGGGGGTGCAGCTGATTCGTGAAGGCCACTTCGATCAGGCACTGGTCAAGCTTGAGCAGGCGCATCGCACTGCACCTCAGAATGCCACAATTGAAAATCTTCTAGGAATCACCGAAACCAAGCTCGGTCATATCGAGGAAGCCGACAACCATTATCGCAGTGCAATTCGCCTCGAGCCCTTGCAGGCGGCGCCGCATAGGAATTTAGGTTTCAATCTTTTTAATCTGAAGGATTATGTTCACGCGGAACCTGAGTTACGCGAAGCATCTCGCCTGGATCCCAACGACAATTTTGTCCATTTCTATCTTTTGCTGCTTGCGTTCGCCACGAACAACGATGCGAACGCGCTCGCGGAGGCATCTCGTGCAGGGACGTTAGTCGACAACGATCCGGAGGCCGGCGCGAGTCTCGTCGAAGCAGAGATTCGTACGGGGCATGCAAACGAGGCCGCCAGCCGTATTGAGCAATTGGAAAATGCCAACCAGATTCCGCCGGAACGGGAATATCGGATCGCGATTCTTCTCAGCCAGCATGCACTTTATGCTGAGTCTGTCCACTGCTTCCGACGAATTGCTTCGCTCAATCCGACATGGGAGAGCCGCTATAACCTGGCACTCGCATTGCTGTATGACGGTCAGTCATCCGAGGCCTCGACGCTCCTGACCGCATTGCACACC
>JAJXZM010000556.1 GCA_021780055.1 Acidobacteriota bacterium | reverse complement strand
GTTACAACGTGACCTTGGCCTTTGAAAAAGGGAGATCCACCTACCCAGACGATCCGCAAAATCATCTCACTCTGTTCAGCGCCTCGGGCTGTCCACTCAACTCTTTGGAATTAAGAATCCAAAAAATAAGGCCACGGCCGACAAGTAGCCGACCGTGGCCATTGAAAGGAATAACATGAATTCACGGATGACATGTAACATAGTCAACCGTGTCTATCCCACTTACGCAGTCGTATAACCTTCCCCGGAACCACTTGCCTGCGCGACTTCCCTCAGAGCAGCCTGGGCCGCCGCCAGGCGAGCGATCGGCACACGGTAGGGTGAGCAGCTCACGTAGTTCAATCCAGCTTCGGAGCAAACCTGGATGGATGATGGGTCACCACCGTGCTCGCCGCAGATTCCAACCTTGAGGTTGTCGCGAGTCTTGCGGCCTTCCGAGGTCCCGATCTTCAGCAGACGCCCGACCCTCTTTGGATCAAGCACCGCAAAGGGGTCAGCAGGCCAGATCTTTTGCTTTACGTAGGAATTGATGATCTTCCCGCAATCGTCGCGAGAAAGACCAAAGGTTGTCTGTGTCAAGTCGTTTGTCCCGAAGCTGAAGAACTCCGCCTCGCCGGCGATTTCAGCAGCGGAAAGCGCCGCGGCCGGCAGCTCAATCATGGTTCCCACCAGGTAGTCCACCCGGACTTCTTTCTTGGCGAAAACCTCTTCGGCAACACGGTTGACGATTTCCTTTTGCAGAGCCAGTTCCCGAACCTCGCCAACCAGCGGGATCATGATTTCCGGTTTGGCCTCGATACCGCGTTTCTTGCATTCGGCTGCTGCCTCAAAAATGGCTCGCGCCTGCATTTCGGTGATCTCCGGATACATGATGCCAAGGCGGCAACCACGCAGGCCCAGCATAGGATTAAATTCATGTAATCCTTCAACCACAGCTAGCATCTTCTTGAGCTGGTTAAGCTTGGCGCCCTTCTTCCCTTTCGCTTCCAAAGTGGCGATTTCCACCATCAACTCTTCGCGCTTGGGAAGGAACTCGTGCAAGGGCGGATCCAGTGTACGAATTGTAACTGGCAGCCCCTCCATTGCCTTGAAGAGTCCCAGGAAGTCTTTCCGCTGCATGGGAAGGAGCTTGGAAAGCGCTGCCCGCCGCTCTTTTTGATTGCGTGCGGCTTCCTTCTCATCTGCTGTGTCTTTGCAGGCCATGATCATGCGCTGGACGTGGGGGAGTCGGTCTGAGGCAAAGAACATATGTTCCGTCCGGCAGAGACCGATCCCTTCGGCACCAAATCGCCGAGCGACCGCAGCGTCGCGAGGGATATCGGCATTCGCACGGACACCCAGGCGCCGTACCTTATCAGCCCATCCCATAAAGATGGCAAAATCACCGCTCGACGGATCCGGAAGCAAAGTCTTGGTCTCGCCAAGTATTACCCTCCCGGTTGATCCATCAAGGGACAGCCAGTCGCCTTCCTTGAGAGTCAAATTGCCAATGCGCAATTGTTTCTTCTTTTCGTCTACTTCAGCAGCACCGCAACCCGCAACGCAGCACTTGCCCATGCCTCGAGTCACTACCGCGGCGTGTGAAGTCATGCCTCCGCGCGAGGTCAAAATTCCAGCGGCGACCTCCATCCCATGAATATCGTCAGGAACCGTTTCGGCTCGAACAAGAATGACCGGATGGTGTTTGCCTTTTTCCACAGCATCCTCTGCTGTGAAAACAATCCGGCCGACTGCAGCTCCTGGTGACGCTGGCAAGCCGTTAGCTATGACTTTCAGAGGCTTTGATTCATCAAGTATTGGATGAAGAAGCTGGTTTAACTGGTCAGGCTCGACTCGCATCAGCGCTTCTTCAGAAGTGATAATTCCTTCCTCCACCAGATCGACGGCAATCTTCACGGCAGCTTTACCAGTCCGTTTGCCTGTACGCGTTTGGAGCATGTAAAGGCGGCCTTCCTGAATGGTAAATTCAAAATCCTGGACGTCCTTGTAGTGGTGCTCCAACCGAGAGGTAATGTCCCGCAACTGGCCGTAGACGTCAGGCATGACCTTCTGCAGTTCCTCAATGGGAACTGGGGTACGGATCCCAGCGACGACGTCCTCGCCCTGGGCGTTCATCAGGAACTCGCCGTAGAACTTGTTTTCACCTGTCGCCGGGTTACGAGTAAAGCCCACGCCTGTTCCGGAAGTGTCTCCCATATTTCCGAACACCATGGCCTGGACGTTTACGCCAGTTCCCAGTCCATCGGGAATCTTATTCATACGCCGGTAGGTGATGGCCCGGGGATTATTCCAGGAGCGAAAGACAGCCTCAATCGACATCTTGAGTTGTGTTTTTGGGTTCTGGGGAAAGTCGCTTCCGGTGGCTTTACGAATCACCTGCTTGTAGCCCTCGATCACCTGCTTGAAATCTTCAGCCGTCAACTGCGTATCCAGCGTAAACCTACGTTTTTTCTTCTGTGCCGTCAAGATGCTCTCAAACTTGTCTTTTGAAATTTCCAATACAACATTGCCAAACATCTGGATGAAACGTCGATAGCTGTCATAAGCAAAGCGCGGGTTGCTTGCCTTACGGGCTATAGCTTCAACGGCCTTGTCGTTCATTCCCAGGTTAAGGATGGTATCCATCATACCCGGCATTGAAAACTTGGCGCCCGACCGGACGGATACAAGAAGCGGATTCTCTGAATCACCAAGATTCTGCTTCAAAAGCTTCTGGAGCCTCTCAAGCGCCTCGTCATACTCCCCAACAACCTGCTTTGGGAGGCGATTTCCGTCTTCGAAGTACGCACGGCAGGCGGATGTCGCAATGGTAAAGCCGGGAGGGACCGGCAGCCCGGCATTGGTCATCTCAGCCAGCCCTGCTCCCTTGCCACCCAGAACATCTTTCATTCCTCCGTGGCCATCGGCCTGACCGTTTCCAAAAAAGTAAACAAATTTTTCCATAACTTCTGTTCTCCTTGTCATGATATCTGCGCACGGCCAATGGCCGCCGAATTCCTCATGTCACAAACAAGCCCACACCGCCGACCAGCAGGCTTTCAGGAGTTTGCAATTCCCGAAGGCCCAACAAAAGTCGACGCGCCGACAAAGATTAAAGCAACACTTTAGATGCGTTCCGCCTCGGGCGAATCAACGCATTCAAGCTAGCGCTATGTCAGAGCGGAACTGCGGTTTTCAACTGCAATCTCCGAAAGATCAGCAAAACGGGCAAAGACGTCCCGATTAAGGTGAATGAGCAAACGGAGGCGATTTTCACGCACCGCGGGGTCTTCGGCCATCACCAGCACCTTGTCAAAAAACAGGTCTACTTGAGACCGTATCCGGGCCATTGCCCGAAACGAAGCCCCAAAATCACCTGCCCTTTCCAGAGTTTCCAGGTCCTTTTTCAAGCCTTCGTAGGCGGCGTACAATTCCCGCTCTGGCCCATCTCCCAGCAGTTCCGCATTCACCGCGGGCGCGACACCACCGTCCGTTACACCACCTGACTTGGTCAGAATATTCCGAGTACGCTTGGCCGCCGCCGCCAGCGCCAGGAAATCTTCTGAATCACGAACCAGCTCAAGCGACTGGGCACGCCCCAAGGCAACCGCCGGAACGTTGAGCCCACCGGACACATTAGGACTCAGGATGGCGCGAACCGTGTCATAGCGAAGCCCGGCCACTTCCCGAAAATAAAATTCCATGCGCTCGCGAAGAAAGTTCTCGACACGCTCTCCCAACGCAGGGTCTCTTGGCCCCTCAAAGATTTTCCCGGCAAATTCGGCGGCCTTGTCAGTGGCCCGACCCAAATCGAGCTTGCTTAATGACTCAATTGCAATCTTGACGATTCCATTTCCCGCCCGCCGCAACCCAAACGGATCACTGGATCCCGTGGGTTCAAGGCCGACAGCAAATCCGGCTACTACGCTGTCCAGACGGTCCGCCAGCGCCACCACCGCACCGACCTTGTCCCGCGGACACATGTCGCCAACATTGGACGGCTTGTATTGATCATAGATCGCATCTGCGACCGCGGATGGCTCACCCTGTTCCCGGGCATAAAGCCCGCCCACAACACCCTGTAGTTCGGTAAACTCCCGAACCATCTGAGTAACCAGATCGCACTTGCACAACCGGACGGCACGCATCACATACTCTGTTTCGAGGGCCTCCATTTCGCCCTGTTGCACAAGCTGCGCGCAGATGCCGCCTGCTATTCCGGCCATCCGGTCCACCTTGTCGGCGTAACTTCCCAACTTAGCTTGAAAAGTCACGCTTGCCAGCGGCTCCTGGCGCGCTTCCAGCCGGACGCGCAGGTCCGTTTGCCAGAAGAACTCGGCATCGGCAAACCGGGCCGTTAAAACCCGCTCGTGTCCATTGCGGATCAGACCGGCAGCATCCTGCTCCAGATTCATAATCGTCACAAAGTTCGGCTGCAGCTTCCCGGAAGCGTCTTCGACGGCGAAATATTTCTGGTGATCCCGCATTACCGTCACCAGGATTTCCCGCGGGAGGTGCAAAAACCTTGGATCAAAGTTGCCTAGCAATGCATGCGGCCATTCAGTCGAATTGAGGACCCAATCGTGAAGGTCTTCATCCTTAACGACGCTGAGATTTCGACCTTCAAGTGCTGCTTTAATTTCAGACCGAATTATCTCCGAGCGCTTGCGAGGGTCAATCTCAACCTGATGCTCACGTAGTTTTTCAACATACTGGGCGAAATTTTTCACAGGTATCGCCTTGGAACCGGCCACGCGATGGCCGTAGGTCAACCTGCCTGACTTCACACCAGCAATTTCAAAAGGAATGACCAGGGAGTTCTCGCCTTCGCCGAGAAGGGCAAGCAGCCACCGGATAGGGCGAATAAACCTTGGCCCCATCTTCGCCGTCCAGTACATGCTCTTGGGAAAGCTGATGCCCAGGATGACTTCAGGCAACGCTGCCGCCAGGATTTCGCGTGCGGTCCTTCCTCTGACCCGCTTCCGCAAGCCCAGGTACAATCCTTTAGGCGTTTCGATCTTGAGCAGCTTGCTGACTGGAATTGAGTTTCTTTCGGCAAAGCTCTCTGCCGCGCGCGTGGGCTTCCCGTCCGCGTCAAAAGCGACCTTGACTGGCGGGCCGACAATCTCTTCCAACTCGTCTGGTTGGCGCAGCACAACTTCCGGCACGCGAACCACAAGCCGCCGCGGTGTGGAAAAGGTGCTGGCTGGGGATCCATCGGGCCGCAACAAGCGCAGGCTTCGCAAGCTTTCCATAAGCCGCTCTCCGAGGCTCTTCTCAGCCCCCGCAAGAAAGCGCGCTGGAATTTCTTCGACCCCTACTTCAATCAGCAGCGGTTCTGTAAGCTGGTTCTTCTCAACCGTCATGCGAGTTTGACCTCTGCTGGGGAGGTGGATTGTTCAAGATAAATCTGAGCCACGTCCGTTGCGATTTTCCTTATCCGTGCAATCAGTGCCACGCGTTCTGTCACACTGATGGCGCCGCGCGCATCCAGGATATTGAAGAGATGGGAGCATTTCAGACAGAACTCATATACCTTACGCAATGGGAAGCGAGAAGGCCGGAGGTCACGATCCTCACTAAAGTAATCCTTGAGAAGCCGTGCGGCCTCCGATTCATAGATTTCGAAGAGTTGGCGCGTAGAATCAGGTGAGGCACATTCAAAATCGTAAAGAGAGAGTTCGAACTCCTCGCGATGACGCAGATCGTGGTATTTCAATACTTTATTCCACTTTACCTCATATACATTATTAACATTTTGGAGAAAGGCCGCGATCCTTTCGAGCCCATAGGTAAGTTCAGCCGAAATGGGATCCAGGTCCACTCCGCCAGATTGCTGGAAGTAAGTGAATTGCGTGATTTCAAGACCGTCCAGCATCACCTGCCAGCCGATTCCCCATGCACCGAGCGTCGGAGCTTCCCAATTGTCCTCCTCGAACCTGATGTCGTGATGATGAAAGTCAATTCCGATATCCTTCAGACTCCGCAAGTAAATATCCTGAACGTTCTCCGGCGGTGGCTTCAGGATTACCTGTAGCTGCGTATGCTTGATCAACCTATTAGGGTTCTCTCCGTAACGTCCGTCAGCAGGCCTCCGTGAAGGCTGCACATACGCCACACTCCAAGGGTCTGGGCCGAGGACGCGGAAAAATGTCTCCGGACACATCGTCCCTGCCCCCACCTCCAGGTCGTAAGGCAGAGCCACCACCGCGCCCTGGCGCGACCAGAAATCGGTGAGCCGACTCACCATCTCCTGGAAAGTAAGTTCTTTTTCCGCTGATTTTCTCATTGGTCGCGTTTCCGGCATCATCTCCTGCAGTCCTGGATTTTCATCGCCGTTAAAACAGGCATTTCAGATCTCGTCTGCCAGCAAGGCGCGGGTTGTGAGCTTTTTCTCAAGGTGCGCCTCTATAATTTGTTCCAAAAGACGTCGCAATTCTCGAGTCCCTGGCGGCGAAGCTTCCTTTTCAATCCACTCCGCAACCCGGGTCGACCGGAATGCTTCGATCAACCCCAAGGCGCTTGCTGAGACCCGCTCGGCCGAGGCACCCGAGCGGCACCTCGCACAGACCAGAGCGACCGCACTAGGATCATAAAAACCATCTTCGCCAGCAAAGCTTTTCTGGCAGGCCATGCAGCGGCTCAAGTCCGGGAGAAAACCGGCGAGACGCAACAGCCAGTAATCAAAGAACAGAAGCGGCCGGTTAACTTCATCGAACCTCTTCAAGGCACGCAAGACCGCCAGAAGCAACCGAAAAACCCTCTCGTTTACCTCTCGGTCAGGCAAGAAGCGCTCGCTGACTTCAGCCAGATACTGCGCGGCAAGCTGTACACGATAGTCCCTCTGCATTTCAAAGAAGGACTCCAATATTTCAGCCGAACCCACACGCTGAAGGTCTCGGTTCTCACGGTCGTAAATCCAGACCTTGATGTAACTCAGCGGTTCGAGCGACGCACCGTAACGTCCACGCCGGCTCAAGGCTCCCTTTGCGACTGCGCGGAGGCGGCCCAGTTGCCGTGTAAGCAGCGATACGATCTTGTCTGCTTCCCCTAAGCGGTGAGTCCTTAAAACGATAGCCTCTGTTTCAATAAGGGGCATTGCAGATTACTGTGTCCGCATTCCGGCAAACTCTCTAAGTTACCACAAACCAACAATCTACGAAAGGGCAATCAGCCTGGGCAAACCTCGCCAATCAACCGTCCCAACTCGCACGAACCCAGAAGACTGCTTCCGTAGCCACGACTTCGAGTGAGTCCTACCCCGATTAACGAAAACCCACAACACCAATAGGTCGCAATAGAACAGGCACGCCTGCGCGCACCGTCCAAGATGCAACCGACCCGGTGGTTAAGCCGCCACGCAGAGACGAATCCCAGCCAAGCTCAATCTTGAAACGCCAAAGCCAGTTCAAAACGCCATTCAGGGCACCGAAAGATCCGCAACCTGTGGATAAATCACGAAATCCTGTGAAAAATTTATTATGTTAACTCGGCGCTTCCGACCTAAATATTATCAGACATGCCTGTGGATAATGCATTCGCCTCCCTGTGCGTTCCGTCGCCCGGTTCGCATAACATCCAGCCTTCGTCGCGACGGCCCGACGATGTCCTTCCCTTCCCCACTAATTTTTTATTCCTGTATTCAGCTCTAGATGCGCGGCAGGTCGATTTTAGGTTTTCACAAACTTAGCAGTTCGCCAAGAGACGCTTGCGGGTTCGGACTTACCCGCATTTCTCACGGATGAATTGAATTGCTGCGATGGACTTCGATTTTGCCCAGGGAGGGTGGCTTGGGGGCGTTGCGACCGGCGAGGAGTAGAGAGTCGGCTGAACTTGGCCCTGGGATGGC
>JAJXZM010000371.1 GCA_021780055.1 Acidobacteriota bacterium | reverse complement strand
TGAAAGGTGTCGCGAGTAGTTCTCAATGCCGTGGCAATAGCCCATCTCTTTCATCATTTCCAGGTCAAACATCGTCCGCTGGTGGACGCGCTGCGCCTCCACCATCTTCACCTGCTTTTCCAACTCGCCGCGCCACCACTCGAGTTCGCTCTTGATACCCTCAATGGCCTTTTCGCGCTGCTCGCGAGGCATCACATAGTGCGTCCGGGGATAGATCGGCAGCCGCGTCATGGTCTGCTTCACCTGCCCGAGCAGCGGGTCAATCTGAGACAGGGACTCGACTTCGTCGCCCCAGAGCTCAATGCGATAGGCGTTATCTTCGTAGGTTGGATAGACCTCGATCACATCGCCGCGAACACGAAAAGTTCCCCGGCGGAAATCGATGTCGTTCCGTTCGTACTGAATGTCAACCAGCCGCCGCAGGATGTCATGGCGGCTGATCTGCTGGCCTTTTTCAAGGAGCACCAGCATGCCGTAGTAGGCTTCCGGCGAGCCGATTCCGTAGATGCAACTGACGCTGGCAACAATCAGGCAATCGCGGCGCTCAAACAGCGAGCGCGTGGCCGACATGCGCAGTTTGTCGAGCTCGTCATTGATGGTGGCTTCCTTTTCGATATAGACGTCGCCGGAGGGGATGTAGGCTTCCGGCTGGTAGTAGTCGTAGTAGCTGACGAAGTACTCGACGGCGTTCCCGGGGAAAAACCCCTTGAACTCATGGTAGAGCTGCGCCGCCAGCGTCTTGTTGTGGGCCAGGACCAGAGCCGGCCGGTTGATCGCCTCCACCACTTTGGCGACGGTGTAAGTCTTGCCGGAACCCGTTACGCCTAGCAACACCTGGTGCTGCGCCCCGTCTTCAATGCCGCGCACCAGTTGGTCAATGGCGGTCACCTGATCGCCGCGCGGGCTGTAATCGGAAAAAAGCTTGAAGTCCATTGGCTTATAGGAGCTCTGGTATCCGCTGTCCGAAGGAGTTATTATATCCTCCAACGAAATATCACGCGTCGGCAAGCGGCTTACAGGAATTCCGTGCTTCGGCAGGTCCTGAAATGAGACCGCCAATTTCCAGGACGGTGCTAATACTGGTGGCAATGTTGGCCATGACTTTGTGGTCGCAGATTGCGCACACCCAATCTGATTCGTCCTTTAATAGAAACAGTGACGCCGGCGAAAAAGCCTTTCGCGAAGGCCGCTTCAAAGATGCCGAGCTGATCTGGCTTGACGCATGGATTGAGGCCGAGAAATTTGGGCCCGATGACGAGCGGCTGGCCGTCGCACTCCACAACCTGGCAAGAGCCTACGATGCAGAAGGCAAATTATCGCAGGCAATGCCCATGCTTCAACAGAGTCTGGCTATCTGGGAAAAGAGCCCGCATCCTCAAAGTCCCTGGGCCGTGGCGACCATGGCGGATCTAGGATATCTGTATGACGAACAGTCTGATTATAAAAAGGCCGCGGCTATTATGGAGCGGGCGCTCGCAATCGCTGAAAAATCCCCCGATCCGAAACTCTGCCAACTTGGCCCCATTCTCAATAATCTCGCGAACGTTTATTTAGATCTTCAAGAATATCCGCGGGCTGAGATGCTCCTTAAGCGATCGCTCGATTTAAAGGAAAAAGAGAACGGAAGCGAAAGCTCTGACGTAGCCATTAACCTCAGCAATCTGGGTGGGGTCTACCAGCATGAAGGAGACATGGCCAGAGCCGAGAAAGCGTATCGACAATCTTTGGCAATCTACACGAAGCTACAAAAGCCGGATCCAAACGAGCAAGCCACATTCAATAATCTGGGTACGCTTTACGTTGGCCAGGGGAAATTTGCCGAAGCCGAACCCCTGCTCAACCAGGCATTATCGCTCGCCGAGCACTTCCAGGGCCCCGACAACCCTGAAACTGCCATGGTGCTATCCAATCTTGCCGACCTTTACGACCGCCAAGGCAAGAGCGAGCTTGCAGAACCTCTCCGCACTAGAGTCCTCGAAATTGACGAGAAAGCCTTCGCACCCGATAATCCTGCAATCGCGAAGGCGCTGAATTTTCTGGGAGTAACCTACTTTTACGAGAAGAAATACGCCCAGGCGGAAGATGCCTACGACCGCGCGCTCAAGATTTGGAAAGAATCGCCGGCTGCCGATCCTTCCGAAATGATCACCACGCTCAACAACGAGGTAGTGCTATTCCGGGTTACAAAGCGCGAGTCCCAAGCACAAGAGGTGGAAACACAAGTCAAGGCTCTCCAGGAAGAGATCTCTTCCCAGAAGCAAGTATCTGCACAGTAAGCCTCTCAAGTACCCGTCACCTGCAAGTGGAGGCGTATCTATCGCGCCTTTTGTGATGTTTGCGGTCACGCACCTCGTGGAGACAAGGTCTGTTCCTATCGGAATCTTTATCTGCCCGGCAGTTAACTTGACAATCTCTTCGCTGGGTCAATACACTTCAAACTTCCGCGCGCCTGTCACAACTGGCCTGTATTCTCCTCTGCGAACGTGGAGGGTTGCTAACCGGTCGCAAGAAGGGCGCTCAGAAGGCCGCAGCGGCGGGTTCACCCCGCCAGAAGCACGGGATGGCGGCGTAAAGCCGCCTCTATAGTCCTTTCGGCAAGCTCCCAGAAGCGCATACGGAGTTGTCGATCCTTAAGGAGGTTCTCATGCAAAACTCAGTTTCACCCTGCCAGCAATCGCCACGGGTTGTCCGATGGATTCTGTTGCTGGCCCTGGCAATGTGTCTCCCTGCTTTTCCTGCCGTCCTCTCCGCGCAGCAACCGATGTTGATTCCGCAACCGCGGGAACTCCAGACCAAAGCAGAACCTTTCCAGGTGCATGCAAACATGGAAATCGTTCTGCTCACGCCCGTTGCGCCTGAGGACCGAATGGCCGCCGAGAGCGTGCAAAAGGAGCTGAAACTCGTAACGGGGCAGGTGTTTCCCATCGTGGCGCTGCCGGAGCCGCCGCAGGGCCAGCCGGCCATCGTCATGGGGCGGTTTGACCAGCCGGTGATGCGCAATCTTCTCTCAGCTCGCAACCTGAGCACTGATGGCATTGGCGACCAGGGTTACGTGCTCGACGTAGGAGCCGACACCCTTGTGGTTGCCGGCAAGGACGGCGCGGGGTTGTTTTACGGCGCGCAGACGTTGCGCCAGCTTGTTGTTCCGGTGGGACAGGAAGCCAAAATCCTTGGCGTTCAGGCTCGTGACTGGCCCGCGCTGCAGTATCGCGGCACGCAGGTTGACCTGAGCCGCGGCCCGGTGCCCAAGCTGAGCTACCTGAAAAAGATTGTGCGGACCATCGCACAGTTCAAGATGAACCAGCTCTACATGTACATGGAAGATTCCTTCCGGCTGCAGGGCCAGCCGCTGTGGGGCATCCTGAGTGACACGCTTTCTCACTCCGATTGGAACGAGCTGGTGGCCTACGCGGCACGCTATCACGTGGAGATCGTTCCCGCCACGGAAGCCTGCGGGCACATGCACAAGGTGCTGCGGTTTGAGCAATACAGCGGAGTGGCCGAACGTCCGCACGGGCACAGCCTGGCCGTCGAGGACCCGCACATGCTCGATTTCCTGAACAGCATGTACGAACAGATGCTGCCCGTGTTTCCGTCCTCGATTTACAACATCGGCTGCGACGAAACGGTTGAGCTTGGCTTGGGCCGCAGCAAGGAACTTGTGGATAAGGAAGGCTACGGCAAGGTCTATGTGGACAACCTGATCCGCGTGGCCAAACTGGTGGAAAGCTACAACAAGCAGGTCATGTTCTGGGGCGATATCGCCACCGAACATCCTGAAATGATTTCCAGCCTGCCGAAGGACCTGATCGTCGCCAGTTGGGTTTACGGAGCGCATGAGAGCTACATGAAGTGGCTGAAGCCGTTTCAGGACCACGGCAACAAGATATTTGTCTGCCCCTGGGTGGGCAACACCAGCGTCATGGTTCCCGATTATGAGGAAGCCGCTTACAACATCGAGCATTTCCTGACCGACGGCAAGAAGGTGGGCGCGATCGGAACCATCGTCACTGTATGGAACGACGACGGCGAAACGCTTTACTCGCCGGGCTGGTGGTCCATTGTTTACGGCGCCGCGTGCGCGTGGGAAGCCGGGTTGACGAATGTGAAAGAGTTCAACCAGAAATACGATTGGGCCTTCTATCGCAACACCGACCATCGCTTTGCCGACGCGCTGATGAGCCTGAGCCACGTGAATGAAATTATGCGGGCAGGAAAACCCGTCACGACCTTCGACATGGGATACGGAGGAGCGGACGACACGCTGTTCTGGAAAAATCCGTTCTCGCCCGATGGACGCAAGGATGTTGAAAAGATGCTGCCCGTCGCGTCGCTGATCCGCAGCACCGCCGAAAACGCCTATACCGTCTTCGCCGACAGCGCCAGCCGCGCCAAACGCAATGCCTACACTCTGAAGAGCATGAAATTTGCCGCGCTGCGGATTGACGCGCTCGGAATGCGCTACCAGTTTGCACAGGAAATTTCTGACCGTTACGCCGACGCCTTTGCCCAGCAGAAGGGAAAAGGCCGCGACATGGCCGCAGGGGACCTGGAAGATATCGAATCCACTAACGGACGGCTGGAAGACCTGCGCGACTACACGACACGCCTGACGGAACTGTACCGCCAGCTCTGGCTGAGTGAGAACCTGCCCAACTGGATGCCCAACATGCTGCAGATCTACAAACGCAACAGCGACCTGTGGCAGGAGCTGATTGCAAAGTTCGGCGCCATTCGGTACGGCTTCTACGACAATCAGCCGCTGCCGTCAGCGGAATCGCTGGGCCTGCTGCCCGCGCAGCCCGGCGAAAAATAGCCGCCAGGCAGAAAAGCCGGATCCGGATTCCGAAGCCAGGGCGTGCTGCCGGCAGGAAGAATGTGGAGTTGGCATCGAACATCGTAACAGCTTGTTCGAAAGCCTCTGCGCCATACTTCTTTTAACTTCGGAATCCGGGCTTATAATACACGCCATGCGAAACGCCTTCTGGTCTCTCACGCTCTTGATTTTCTTGCCCGGCACGGTGGCTTCCGCGCAGGCAAAGCCGGAAAAAGTGACGGTGCTTCGAGCGGCGCACGTGCTGGATGTGCGGAGCGGACAGATATTGTCGCCCGGCATGGTTGTTGTGCGCGGCGAACGCATTGTGGCAGTGGGCGAGAAGGTAGCGGTCCCGGAAGGCGCGAGCGTGATTGACCTGCCGGGGCTGACGCTCATGCCCGGCCTGATCGACGTGCACGTTCACCTTTTTCTGCACCCTGGCCGCGCTGAGGATATGCAAACCGTGCGCGAATCAGCCGCCCAGCGCACAGTGCAAGCCGTCCTGGCGGCGAAAGCCGATCTGTGGGCGGGCTTCACCACCGAGCGCGACATGGGCACCGAGGGTGTGGGCTCCGCCTCGACAGCGGTTCGCGATGCCATCAACGCCGGAGAAATCCCGGGGCCAAGGCTCTGGGTTTGCGGCAATGCCATCTCAATCACCGGCGGCCATGAGGACGCGCTGGGATTCAATCCTAGCGTCCTGATTCCGCCGAACGCCGACCTCGTCAACAACACCGAAGAACTCATCCGCACGATCCGCCAGCAGATTAAGGAGGGAGCGGATTTCATCAAGATCTATGAGACCGGCCATGACCAATTTGTTCAGGGGCAGTTCTTTACTCCCTATCAATTCACCGAGGCCCAACTGGCGGCAGCCGTTGACGAGGCCGCGCGTGTCGGCAAAAAAGTGGCTCTCCACGTGATGGGCGAACCGGGCGCGTTCTATGCTGCCGAGGCGGGAGTCATGTCGCTCGACCATGCGGACGACCTCAGCCCGAAGACAATGCAAATCATGCGCGACAAAGGAATCCCTGCCGTGCCGACGTTTGCGATCTTCCAGTACTTTGCCGATCATGCTTCGGCAGCCGATCGGCCTTTGATGGAGAAATTCCTGACGAACAAAATCCAGGAGTTCAGGAAGCAGATCGCCGCCGGCATCTCCTTCGCCGCCGGGTCGGACGTCGGTCCGTTCCCGCACGGCACGCAGGCCGAAGAGTATGTCCTGCTGGTACGCTATGGGCTGACTCCGTTGCGCGCGATCCAGGCCGGAACAGTGGAAGGCGCGCGGCTACTGGGTAAAACGAATGAACTGGGCCAGATCGCTCCCGGCTATGACGCCGATGTGATCGGCGTGCCAGGAGACCCACTACAGGACATCTCCGCACTCCGGCAGGTGCACTTTGTGATGAAGGCGGGCGAAGTCTACCGACTGCCAGGCCAGCTCGACTGGCTGAAGACCTACTGGGCGATGTGGTTTAACCAACCACAGTAAGTCTCTATCGTTCTCGCAATCCATATCATGACCGTGAGGAACTTGGGGAGCTTTGCTGCGTTGGCCGGAGAGCCAGGCACGCAGGTCCAGCACGGGATTGAACAGGGCACTGAATTGCCCGCGAAGGGCCAACGGCTATGGTAAGATAGGGTAATTTGGCTTGTAAGTCGGTTCGAACAAGGAGCTATGCAGTATGGAAATTCGTCGCCGGAAAACGGCATTCATGATTTCAAGCACTCTTTTGGCAGGAGCGTTGTCAGCATTGGTCTGCCTGGCGCAGGCTTCGCCCGCCTCACAGTCGGCGGGCAAACCCGCGGCACAGGGCGCCGCCTCCGCTGGGGCCGCCGCTGCGAACAAGGTGGTCCTGAAAGTGGGTGACACCAGCGTGACCCGGGCCGATGTCGATTACCTGATTGGAAGCCTCAGTCCGCAGGTCCAGCAGGCCGTGGAGACCCGGGGACGGAAACCCGTGGGCGATGAGTATGCCACGATGCTGCTGCTTTCACAGAAAGCCCAGAGCGATCACCTGGACACCTCGCCCGAAATTCAGCGCAGACTCGCTCTCGAAAAAATGCAGCTCCTGGCCCAGGAAGAATACCAGAAGATAGCCCAGAACATTCAGGTCAGCCCGGACGAAATTAACAGCTACTTCACCGCGCATAAGGATTCCTTTGAGGAAGCCCAGCTTCGCGAAATTGTTGTGAGGAAAAAAGCAGCCGACGCAAAAGCCGGTGACCCGGGGCTCTCCGCCGCGGAAGCCAAAACACACCTGGCGGACATCCAGAAAGCCATCGAGGCCGGAACCGACATTGAGGCCGTCGCAAAAAAGTTCGACGTCCCCAACACGGTCATGGTGAACCCCAAGCCGGTAACCATCCGCAAAGGGGAAATGCTCCCCGAACTGGACAAGGTTGCATTTAACCTTCAGCCAAACCAGTTTTCAGCGCCCGTGGACACAGCGCAGGCGGTCGTCATGTTCCAAATGGTTTCGCGTCAGCAGCCGGACCTGAACACCGTCACACCTGAAATCGAAAACACGTTGCGCCAACAGAAACTGCAGGTTGCCATGGATGACATGAAGGCCAAGGCGAATATCTGGATGGACCCGGAGTATTTTAAAGCACCAGAAACAGCCTCAGGTGAAACGGCGCCCGCTCCAAAGGCTCCCGCGAAACCTTAAGCGTGCGATCTTCATCGGGCGTGCATTAACGGCACCACTCTACTGCAAAGACCTGAACCCGCGGGGGTGGCACTGCAATGTGTGCCGCCCGTTGCGGTCTACCCTCGTTTGGAATTCCACCCGCCAAAACTGCGCGTTATGAGATCGATAAGAGGTATTCAACAGGTCTGTTGAAAAGCTTGTGGAAAAGCGCACATTTCAACAAGGTAACACCCGGTAAACAAATAACTTTCTACTCTTTGCACTAACCTTGAGCATTTTGGGAGGCAGGTTCGCGATCAGGCAATATCGGTGCCATTGTCCGGGCATCGAAATGTGGTGGAATTCGAAGGGGTTGCGAAATTG
>JAJXZM010000477.1 GCA_021780055.1 Acidobacteriota bacterium | reverse complement strand
TTCTACCAGCGTCACGCCGCGACGGCAGAGCTGAGTTTAAGACTTCCGCGCCATGTTCGGTGGAACCTTCACGGCTCCGCCGGCTCCCAGCAGATCTTCCAGGGGTCTGACTTTTCGTTCAGTTCGACGGCTGGAACACGGTTCGATCTTCCTTTCGGACCGAAGACAATGCTGAGCCTTGGCTACGATTATTTCAATACGGCATCGGCCACGCAGGTGATCACCGTGGTGACACGTGGGGTCGCTTATCACAGCAGCAGCGTCAGCGCCAGAATGCATTTCAGGTTCTAGGCCAAAGACACACGGGCAAGAGCAGAAAAAGGACATTTCACCCAGGTGAAATGTCATGTCTGGAGAACCTTCAACTCAATCCCTGCCCGCAGGCGAAGGGTTAATGATGAAAACAAGCGCAGAATAGATAATTTTGCTGATCAAACAGCGCGGGTGCGGAGAAGCCTGAGCCTGATTTTCTGATGCACGCACTACAACACGGGTCAGATCCTGCGCCCGCTGCGCAGGAATAAAAAGCGGTTTGGCCCTGGGTGGCAGTTCTGAGCCTGGCGGTTCACCCCGGTCGCGACAGCGTGGTCATTCTCCGATGCCCTGGGCCAGAAATCCACCATCGACAGGGATTGTTGCGCCGGTCACAAAGCTCGCGCTGTCTGAGGCAAGAAAGATTGCCGCACCTTTAATTTCCTCCACCTGTCCGAACCGCTTCATCGGAGTGTGAGAGAAGATGGAGGCCTTCCTTTCAGGCTGATTGATGATTTTCTGGTTCAGGTCCGTCTCAAAGACTCCCGGAGCGATGGCATTGACGGTAATGTCGTATTTAGCCCATTCTGCCGCCAGGCAGCGCGTGATCTGCAGCACTCCGCCCTTGCTGGCCGCGTAAGGAGCAACCTCATGCGCGCTGACAAACGAAGCAATCGAGGCGATATTAATAATCCTCCCGTATTGCTGATCTTTCATCACGCGGCCAACCATCTGGCAGGTGTTCCAGACGCCCTTCAGGTTGATTTCCATGATCTGGGTCCATAGGCTGTCTTCGACTTCAAGCGACGGAACTCGCTTTGTGATGCCTGCCGAATTTACCAGAATGTCGATGCGGCCCATTTGATCGAGCATCCTGTCAATCGCTGCCTGAATCTGGCCGCGGTCGGTGACATCGGCTGTTATCTCCAGAGTTCTGCTTCCGACCGTCCTGATTTCCTCCGCAGCTTGCTGGACTTGTTCTGCGCGGCGGCCCACTGCGACCACGTCGGCACCGGCTTCCGCAAAGCCAATAGATATGGCTTTGCCGAGTCCACTGGTCCCACCAAATACAAGCGCGTGTTTCCCTTCAAGGCTGAGCCCTTTGTAATTGGACAAGACCATTCCTTTCGGAAGAAGGATATACGAGTGCCATGCTACCATCACGGGAAAAGACTGGGCAATAAGTGGGAGGCCATCTCTTGCCTGATTGCAGCCCGGGATGTTAGTCTTCCCTTTACTCACACCCGTGGAGAGGCTGGGCGGGGGCGGGACCTGACTTGAAATAAATCCGCGTAAAAACAGAATCTCCTCATTTCAACAGCTTGGAACCTGATGGGAGGATATGCCGCAATGGAATTAGCAGACTTGACTCGAATGTATGATTTTACCGGACGAACAATCGTCGTTACGGGAGGTGCCGGCATTCTTGGCGGAGAGATTGCCCAGGCGCTTGTGGGATGCGGAGCCAATGTGGCGATCCTCGACCTGAATCTCGATCCGGCGAAGGGGATTCTGGAAAAGATGGAATCGCGCGCAAGTCAGGCGATCACGGTGAAAACCAACGTCCTGGACACAGAGAGCCTTCGCCAGGCAGCACAGGCCGTCCTGGAGAAATTCGGCACCGTCGATTGCCTGGTGAATGCAGCCGGAGGGAACAAGCCTCAGGCAACCACCAGCGCCGACCTTTCTTTTTTCAATCTCCCGGCCGACGCATTGCGCTGGGTTTTCGATCTCAACATCATCGGGACCGTTCTTCCCTCACAGATTTTCGGCAAGATCATGGCGGAGAAAGGCGACGGGACTATCCTCAACATTTCGTCCATGAACGCTTTTCGTCCACTGACGCGCATCCCGGCCTATTCGGCCGCCAAGGCCGGTGTCAGCAACTTTACGCAGTGGCTTGCGGTGCACTTGGCGCAACTGTATTCGACAAGAATTCGAGTGAACGCGATCGCGCCCGGTTTCTTCATGACGCAGCAGAACAGATTTCTGCTGACTGACGAAAAGACAGGCGAGTTGACTGCCCGCGGCAAATCGATTATCGATCACACGCCGATGGCGCGCTTCGGCAATCCGGAGGACCTGTTCGGGGCCGTTTTGTGGCTGCTTTCACCGGCATCAGCGTTTGTGACGGGGGTCATTGTGCCGATCGACGGAGGTTTTTCGGCGTATAGTGGAGTTTAGGGGCTGATGTAACCAACGAAATCTTAGGGACACCCTTGAACGAGGCTCTTGAAGGAGGCGTGCAATGGTAATAGGACAGGGATTTGCTGACCGCCATCTGACCAGCGAGGAAATCAGGCGGACCGTTCACGATGGTTTGGGCACGCTGACTGTTGACGGCAAGCGCGTGCTAATCATCATCCCGGATGGCACTCGCACGATGCCCATGCCGCTGATGTTCGATCTGTTCGAGCAGGAACTCTCAGGGCGCGTGGCGGCCCTCGATTATCTGATAGCGCTTGGCACGCATCCCATAATGGACGACGAGCACCTGGGCAAACTAGTGGGCCGGCAGGTGGTTGACGGGAAAGTCGGGAAGAGCAACATCTTCAACCACCATTGGGAGGTCCCTGAGAATTTCACGACACTCGGCGTGATTCCGGCGCAGGAGATAGGCGAGATCACAGGCGGCGTGCTGGCCAGGGACATTCCCGTCCGGCTGAACAAGATGATCCTGGATTATGATCAGATCATTATCTGCGGTCCGGTTTTTCCGCATGAAGTCGTTGGTTTCTCCGGCGGCAACAAATACTTTTTCCCGGGTATCGGCGGGTCGGAGATCATCAACCAGACCCACTGGGTTGGAGCGCTGATGACGAACTACAAGATCATTGGCGCCGGCTACACGCCCGTGCGAGCTATCATTGACCGCGCCGCAAGTTTTATCGACCGGCCCGTGGCATGCTTTGCGCTTGTGGTGACCCATGCCGGTTTTGAAGGCCTGTATTTCGGCACGGCGCAGGAGGCGTGGAAAGCGGCTTCGGACCTTTCCGCCAAGAAACACATCATCTACGTGAAAAAGCCTTACAAACGCGTGCTTTCCGTGATGCCGACGCTCTATGACGATCTGTGGACCGGGGCAAAAGGAATGTACAAGATGGAGCCCGCCGTGGCCGACGGTGGCGAAGTGGTGATCTACGCGCCGCACATCACCGAAGTGAGTTACACACACGGCAGGATCATCGAGGAAATCGGATACCACTGCCGGGATTATTTCGTGGCGCAGTGGGACAAGTTCAAGGGTTATCCCGGCGGCGTCCTGGCGCACTCGACTCACGTCAAGGGACTGGGTGCATACGACGCGGCTACTGGCATAGAAACCCCTCGCATTCAGGTGACGCTGGCGACGGGCATCTCCAAAGAGAGATGCGGGCGCATCAATCTCGGGTATCTTGATCCTGCAAGCGTCAAACCGGATGAATGGGAGGGCCGCGAAGACGAAGGAATTCTGTTGGTCCCACGCGCCGGCGAAATGCTCTACCGCGTGCAGGAAAGCGTATCAAAAGCCGCCTAGCGCCGAACTCAATAGCCGTCGACTTTAACCCTGCAGATGCTCAGCCAGCCAGACGACATAACGGCTGTTGCGCCTTCGTATTTCAGCCAGCAGTTCTTCCGGCAGCTCGTCAATCTTTTCCTTGAAGAAGCGATGGTCGCCGTCGGGCGAATCGATGTCGCGGCTTCCGACCAGGTTTCCCAGCCAGAATACCAGGAACAGATTGCCATCCACGCGGCCGCGCGCGGCGTCTCCGAGGTCGTATTCAAGGCCCATGGAAACGTACTTTGCAGCCAGTTCGCTTTCATAGCCAAAGGCCCCGGTGGCCGCAAAATCATTGGCCCGCTTCACCATGCGCTCATACAGTTTTCGCCAGTAGGAACCTGCGGGCTGGCTCCGCAACACGTCGAAGAGCTGCAACTGAAGTTCGCCGGAGATCTTGTAATTCACACGGCCTGCTGTTGATTTTCCAATCCGCTCCAGGACTTCCTGCTGCTTGCCGCTGCCGGAATGGATGCTGAGCGTGGTGTTAAAACTCCTGGCCACGTCGGCGAGTTCCGCGACACGCGCCGCAAGTTCTTCCAACGGCTTTCCCCCGAAATCCTTTTCCACGCGGCCCGGAAGCTCCGGCCACATCTTGTGATGGCAGTAGTCCAGCAGTCCCACGCCATCCGCCGGCGAAGTGGTCATTGCCACGGGATACGCCTGCCGCTTTTTGAAGCCCAGGTTGGGCGGGCAAAGCTGAGCGGCCCTCCCGCGTGCCTTCAGCCAGTGCATGTAAAACAGGAGCTCCTTGACAGTAGTCAGCGTCTCTGCTTCGTCGATAGAAGGTTCGAAATCGAACGCAGTGTCCAGGCTGGCCTCGGCCTTGGCTTTGATGATGTAGTCGTAGAGTTCTTCATTTAGCTTCAGACTCTGGCCGAACTTGACGCCAAGGCGAAGGATTTCTGAATCAGTGAATGTATAGTTCCTGCCTCCTAGATCGAAGGGCTTTGAGAATTCGCTGCGAAGCCATTTCTGCTCATCAGCACTAAAAATCTGCTGGAATTTTTCATTAACGACGGAGTCGCTCCAGGGATCCGGATGCCGTTCGTCAGCCTGTAGTTCGAACAGCCGCGAAGTATCTGTGGTGAATTTGGTGTAGCCGGCGGCGTGGCAGATTGCGGTCTTCACCATTTCAACTGACTGGGCAATCTCCTCCGGGTTGTTGCCGGAGACGATGAAGTGGTCGGCCTCCGCGTTATAACCCTCGCGCCAGCCTCCGCGAATGGCGGCCCACAGCCCCGCGTGGTAAAGGTGCCG
Source organism: Acidobacteriota bacterium (assembly GCA_021780055.1). The sequence continues at coordinate 2,805 of JAJXZM010000477.1, read as the reverse complement.
GATGGAAACGCGCGTGTGCCCGGTCGCCACCGGGTTCTCGCCGTCGCGCTGCTCGATGGCGTCCTCGGTGGTCATTTCGCGGGTCGCTGAAAGCTGGACCGTGGAGGCCATGTTGACGTGCAGCTTTTCCAGGATTGTCCTGAACGCGGCAAAGACGGCGGGCAAGCTGATTTCCGGATGCCGGTTGCCCGCCGCAACGGCAGGCTGCGAGCGTTGTGGCCTGGGCAGAAACGCCCGGTCAACCTGCTCGGCGAACTTCCGGATGGTTTCGTGATCGTAGCTGCCGAAAGGAATGAAGCTGAGACGAATTTCTTTCCCCTCGACCTGAACGCGCTCCGTGCGAACGGGTTCGGCCAGCAAATTACTTGCTGAAGAGGAGTCCATGCCCACGTGCATCAACAGCGGGGTGTTTTTGCCATCCGTCGCGACATCCACTGCCAGATAACAATTCGCGCCGTTCTCGGGATCCTTTGCAAGAGAACCCGCGTAGGGTTTGAGGTTCGTGAGGCTGAGACCAGCGATGTCTTTCGCGAGTTTCTCGCGGGATCTTGTGTCGATTGCGCGGTCCCGGCTGAGTTGAACAATTCTGGCCACCACTGCTGCAGCTTCGTTGATGTCGAACTGGGGTTCCATAGCTCTCCTGATCAAAACTGGATTTCACAATCTTACACCTTGAGTTTGTGCGGAGGGTAGATGCGTTGTCCGGGAGTCACTTTGTTACTCAGAGTGGCCGGTGCGACCCTGAATCTGGTCAATGGCATGGGGGAGGACCTTGACGATGCTTTCGAGCGACTCGCGGGCGCCTCGAGGACTCCCCGGAAGGTTCACGATCAACTTGCGTTTTCGCACTCCAACAACGCCCCGCGACAGGGCAGCGAGCGGAGTGTTCTTTGTCCCCTCGGCGCGCATTAACTCGGCAAGACCGGGGACTTCTTTTTCGATTATGGACCGGGTGGCCTCGGGAGTGACGTCGCGGGGGCTGAGGCCCGTTCCTCCGGAGGTAAAAACCGCGTCGCAATCCTCGGAATCCGTCCAGGTTTCCAGGCGGTCGCGAATCTGATCGAACTCGTCGGGGAGCAGTTCGAGCGCCGTCACTTGCCATCCATACGATTCCAGAACTTTATGCACAGCAGGGCCTGAGCGGTCCTCACGCTGTCCCTGGGTTGCCAAATCACTTAAAACCAGAATTTTCGCGCGAAGCATAGGTTTGAATTATCAGATTCTTCGGATGATTGTCCGGCTAGCCCACATCACGGTTTGCTTCGTCCAGAAGCCGAAGTCCTTCCATTATCAGGCCCTGGGTGGACATCGTTGTGGTGCGCTCGCTGGAGGTCTGGGTGAAGTCCACTTCCCATTCACCGTCGACCCACGTCAGAACTTTATAAACAGCCTCGTTACCTTCAAGGGGACCGCACTGTGCGTGCGTCACCTGACCCTGATTGAAATAGAGCTTGGACTTTTCCTTTCCAGATCGGAGCATCAGGGTGCAAGTCTTTCGCCCTTGTTCAAGCGATTGCATCCAATCGATCAGGCTCATCTCATTCAGCAGCCCGGCGATTGTTCCTCCACGCATCTGAAGTTTTTCCATTTTCATTCCGTACAGCCGCGTGGTGATGTGCCGGACCTGGCGGGAGAGTTCCCGTACAAGGAACGGTTTGACAAGATAATCTTCAACGCCCTCTGCTACGGCGCGAAGCCGCTCATCAATCTCTTTTTGTGACGCCAGGAATACAAAGGGTATTTGAGCGGTGGCGTCCTGGCCTCGCAGCTTTTCGAACAGCTCAAGTCCGTTCATCTGCGGCATAGAGTAATCGGAGATAATCAGGTCGGGCTGGATCTCGGCGGCCTTTTGCACAGCGTCGGCGCCGTCAGCGGCCGTGACAACCTCCCCGCATTTTTCGAGACTCTGGCAGATAAGCTTCAGGATGGTCGGGTTATCATCAACCACCAGAATCTTGAACTCCGCCGGCATCACGTCAATCCTTCGCTCAGCCTGTTAACCATACCTTAAACAGATGTCATCTTGAGGCGCGAAATTCCCCGGACTTGCCGCCGCTCTTGAACAGAAGCTTCAGATCTGTGATTTCAATTTCATGATCGACGGCTTTGCACATATCGTAGACCGTCAGGGCGGCTACGGCTGCGCCGGTCAGGGCCTCCATCTCCACGCCCGTCGGGCCGGTCGATCGCACCGTCGCGGTGATCGCCACCCCATTCTTGCAGAACTCCGCGCGAACATCAATGTGGCTCAGAAGTAGCGGGTGGCAAAGTGGGATTAATTCCGCCGTGCGCTTGGCCGCGGCAATCCCGGCCACGCGCGAAATTTCCAGCGGGTCACCTTTGGGATTGTTTTTGATCTTCCTGCGGGTCTGCGGTTTCATTTTGACCAGCACGCTGGCGACAGCTTGCCTGTGGGTTTCCTGTTTTGCGGAAACATCAACCATTCGCACCCGCCCCGAGCTGTCATAATGGCTCAAGGTGTTCGTTTTTTCTGTAGTTGTTTTCTTTTTCAATTCTTTTGCCTTTTCCCCCGGAGCGGCAACAACCTAACTTGAAATGGGAAGCACATCCACCCAGTCACCCGCAGCGGGCGATGGCCGTCCCGCGTGGACGACCAGGAAACAATTAGCTTCCGCCACTCCCACGAGATCGCCCGACCCTTGCCAGCCGACGACGCTGACAACCGGGTCGTCATCCCGAGATTCGATCCTTGCTGGCGTGAAGATGGTTAACCCCGCTGGGTGTCGCACCGGTTTTGCCAGCCGTGCCCGAAGAAAAGCTGGACGCTCGAATCCGCTGCCCATC
>JAJXZM010000136.1 GCA_021780055.1 Acidobacteriota bacterium | reverse complement strand
GTAAGTGGAGTAAGTCAGCACCGGGTCAATGACCACAGGCTTCGATGGGTCTCGCCCGCTCACCTCAAAGCTCACCCGGCCTCCGTTCTCCACCACGTAGTGGACTGCAAGGAAATGTTTACCTTGCGCAGAGACCCCGCTGGGTTGATACGCAACCGGCTTCTTGAACCGCACGTCGCCGGCGCGTGTGCGCACCACCAGTTCGCCACGCGAATTGACGCGGAGTCCGGGAGCATGATGGTTCCGGCCGGAAATCTCCAGCCGAATGGAACGCACGCCCCTTCCCGCAGCTACGTCGATATCAAACTCAAGTTTCCGCTGATTGCCGTAGTAGACGAGATCAACGCCGGGATAAATGCCGTGGTATTCCACTCTGGAGTATGAGGGAACGTTGCGCACCCACTTCGCCGGGTTGTTCCCGGTCAGGTAGTTGCTTTTGCCAGCCTCTATGGCCAGCCCTTCGATGCGCGGATTGGCGCTCGCACCCACCCACCGCAGGCGCAAGACATCTTTTCGAACCTTACGGGTTTTGGTAGGGCGGCCAACATTCCCTGCGGATGAAAACGGAATGCGCGAGCCCGCGGTGCTCCGTTCCAGCGACATCACCGCCTGGTCTTCAGTAAGGAAAATCGCGTAACCATTTCCGCGCGCCAGAAATTTCACCGCGGAGTTTGTCTGCCCACAGTTCTGCTCAAAGGCAAGCGGCAACGAAACGTAATTTGCCTTTGCCCGGCCCACCGCCTTTGGATTCGTCTCTGCTCCCGCGGCCAGCGTCCCCACAGTCATCAACAGCAGCACGATGCTGGCAGAGGTCCAGATGATTGCAACCCACCCGTAACACCTGTTCCAGCCAGATAAAGCCCCGTTATGGTTCAAAGGTTCCCTCGGCGGCGCGGGCTTTCAGATTCTGGCGCGGCCCGTGCTCTGCGAACGAGGTGAATCGTCAGATTAAATGGACAACATGAAATTCATGGTTGTTGCCGGCAGGTTCTGCTGGAATGCTTGCTTCTTAAAGCGCTACAGTGCTGAAAAGAGCTCAACACAGAGGAGACAGTGGCGCGCTATGATCTCCGTGGGAAATATTTGGAGACACAGAGGGCACAGAGAAACCCGGTAACACTTGCAACAGTGGAAACAGCCCGCAGGATTGAAACGGTAAGCGGGGTTGCAGAGCCTGCGGAGATTACAGAGACGCCTCCGCGAGGCGTCTCTACATGCATGGTTCCCCGCTATTTCTTCGCGCAGCGGGCAAACAACTGGTCGAGCAGTTCGATCGAGAGGTCCATTTCTTCGCGCGTGATCGTGAAGGACGGCGCAAGCGTAAAGACGTTCTTATAATATCCGCCCACATCAAGCACCAGGCCCATTTTGCGGCCGCCGGCTTGCAGGTTGCCGGCAAGGCCCTCAGCGAAGATGCGGTCCGTCAATTCGCGATCGGGAGTGATGCCATCCGGTTTGCAGACTTCAATGCGCAACGCAAGTCCCAGTCCGGCCACGTCGCCAATCGACTCCGGATGTCGCCGCGCAAGTTCGCGCAGCCCGGCCAGCATGTATGCGCCTTTCTCATTCACCATGGTTTCGTAATCATCTTCTTCCAGCATCTTCAGCGTTTCGAGAGCAACGGCCGTGCCCAGCGGATTGGCGGAAAACGTGGAGTGAGTCGAACCGGGAGGAAACATTTCCGGCGAGATCAGCTCTTCGCGCGCCCAGACACCCGAAATCGGGTTCAGGCCGTTGGTCAGCGCCTTCCCAAACACAATGATGTCCGGCGTGATGCCAAAATTTTCAATCGCCCAGAACTTGCCCGTGCGATAAAAGCCCATCTGGATTTCGTCATCGACGATCAGGATCTTGTGTTTGTCGCAGGTTTCTTTCAACAGCTTGAAATAGTCGGCGGGCGGGATGATGTAGCCGCCCGTTCCCTGCACTGCCTCAATGTAGAAAGCTCCGAATTCCGAGACTTCGGCCTTGGCGTCCCATACGCCGTAGTATTCCGAATCAAACAGTTTCTCAAACTGCTGCTCGCAATAGAGGTTGCACGAATCCGGCTTCAGCCCGTAAATGCAGCGGTGGCAATAAGGATAAAAAACAAACTGCGCGCGATCGCTGAAGTGGCCAAACCGGCGGCGATAGCGGTAGCTGGAAGTCATGGCCGACGCACCCAGCGTCCGCCCGTGATAACTACCCATGAAGGCAAACATCAGGTTCCGGCCGGTTGCGTTGCGCACCAGCTTGAGCGAATCTTCGATGGCCTGCGAGCCGCCCACATTGAAGTGGACGCGGCCTTTAACGCCGAACCGCTTTTCGCAGTATTGCGAAATGCGCGCCGCCACCTCAACCTTTTCCGGGTGCAGATACTGGCAAGCCAGCTGGGGCAACCGGTCCACCTGCCGCTTCAGGGCTTCATTCAGGCGGGGATTCTTGTAACCGAAGTTCGCCGCGGAATACCACATCTGAAGGTCGAGATACGGAGTGCCCTGCTCATCGTAAAGGTAGCAGCCTTCACAGTTGGAAAAAACCTTGGGCGGCTCAAGATAGTGCACCGTGTCGCCGTAGGAGCAGTACCGGCGTTCGAGATCCATTAATTCGGCAGCTTTGGTTGTGGTATCCGGCAATGACATGAACCCTTTTCCCTTCGCCCTCGTAAGATCGTTCATTCCATGCTACGGCGCAGCACTCACCGCGGCATCACAAGAGAAGGAGCCGGTTTCGATCATTTCGGCCATCTCCTTCTGTACGTCATCAAAAGTCTCAAACGGCCGGCACGCCACGCCGTGCTCTCGGCAATAGGCCAGCAACTCGTGCTTGGCAAAAACCACGTCTGCCTCTTCCACTGCAAAACGGTCTGAAAGTCCGTCGCCGATAAAGATAACCGGTTGCTGTTTTTTTCTCAGCTTGCGAATGATCGCCGGCTTACAGGTGGCACAACCATGGTTGCAGCCGTGGTCGCTGTGAGGGAAAGTCGCCCGAAACCCTCCCGCTTCAAATTCCAGCCCGGTTGAAAACAGATGGCGGCCGTTCCGCAATTCGCCGTCTGCGCCCACGCGCTTAAGGACCCGGCGGATAACGTAATCAAAACTGTCACTGACAATGTAGAAAGGCAGTTGCTGTGCCTTCAGGAAGCGGAAAAATACGGGGAAATCAGGATCGAGAGGGATGGCGTCAATCAATTCGTTCAATTGCTTGACGGTGGCCCGCACCAGCGCCGCCTGACGCTCAAAGCATTCCTTTGAACCGATCTCTGCACGGAGCCATTGATCTTCCACTTCGTGCCAGGAAGGATCGGCGAAATGCTCCAGGATTTCATCGGTCACGTCAAGGCGCGTAATCGTGCCGTCAAAGTCCGAAAAGACGACCGGTTTCTGGACCGATTTCCCGACCTGGCCGTTTCCCGGCAATTTTCCGCTCAAGTCATTCTCCCTTCAAACCGATAGGTCAGGCAGAGGGTCAGATGGTAGGCAGTAAGGAAATCACCCCCTCCTGCAAGCCCTACGCGCTGCCTATTTTCTGAAACCCACCCTACTCCCCGCGCTCGTCCACAAGGCGTTTGCGCTTTCGCCCTTGGACGAGCGTCCCCGGGGGGCAAAAACGGAAAGCCAGCCTGTACATCCCGCACGCCTGATTAGCCCAGACATCCGGATAGCGCGCCTCAAGGTTCTTCCGGACCGCGTCTTCAACGGCTGCATTGGAAACTCCATTCGACAGTTCCAGCCGGAATTCCAGAATGTCGTGCAGGTCCTCCTGCCGGACCGCCACTTGCCAGTTACTCGAAAGCCCCGCAACGTCGGACAACACCTTTTCAAAGATCTCCGGGTACATGTTGCCGGCGCCCATCACCACCATCTCGTCGCGGCGTCCGCGAATTCGCGCCAGGCGACGCACGGTGGTACCGCATGGGCAGGGCCCTTCGAGAAAACGTGTGATGTCCCGCACGCGGTAGCGGATCAGCGGCGTGGTCCGGCGCGATAGAGTGGTCACCACCAGTTCACCGTAGCCGTCCGGATCGGGATCGAGAATTTCAAAGAGCAGGTTGTACTCATCCACGTGGTAGCCATTGCGCTCAAGACATTCCATTCCGGCGCCGCCGCCCATCTCTGTCGAGCCATAGCCGAGAATCACCGGAGCGTTCCAAATACGCTGGACGTAGTCGCGGTAGGCGTCGGTCATGCGGTCACCCGCGGCAAAGATCAGCTTGACCGGAATACGACCCTGCTTTTCGGCAATTTCGCTCAGGCTCACCAGCCAGGTTGGGTCCGCCACAATCACGTTGTAGTGATAACGCCCCAGGCGGTCATAAACTTCCGCTGGGTGCGGCTTTCCCACGGCCGAGCAGAAAACCCCCAGTTGCTTGCAGGCCAGAAACGTCACCCAACTGCTGATCCAGTATCCGGCGTCAAAGGTGCAAACCACGCGGTCGCCTGGCCGCATGCCGTTTTCATAAAAGGCCGCCGCCTCGTAACGTGCCGAGAAGTCGAGCTCATCGTAGCTGAAGAAGACCCGCTTTGGCCCGCCGGAAGTGCCGGTGGTTTCAAACACAGACTCGGGTTCCCGGCAAAGGAATTCCTCCGCCGGAAGATTTCGAATGTCTTCGGGCGTGGTGAAAATTTCTCCGAGGTCCTCAGGCCGGCGGATCTGTTCCGCGCGGAGGCCGGCTTCCTGAAGCTTGCGCGCAAAGAACTTCTGGTGGGCAGCCGCATAGCGGACAACCCGCCGGAAACCATCCATCTGGATCCGGTGGATCAGTGAGGGTGAAAGCGATTTGCCCCAGCGCACAAGCCGGGGTATCGAGTCGCCAATCACCCGGCGTTCAACGATCTTCCGTAGGTCAGCAACCATGCGATGTCAAAAAAAGGGCGGCTGTAAGCGTCAGCGTGCGACGTCAGAGCTGCCGAATTGTGTTATTCAGGAGTCGCTCTCGGAACCGAGCACCCTTTACCGTTCATGCCTAAGATCCTGAAGCACCCGTCAGTCTACATCAGGTATGCCGTTTCACCCGAGGCCGGCGAAGGCGCCGCAAGCAGATCGATGTACGTAGCCTTTTCTAGCAGGGCCCTTGCCACCTGGGCCACCGCATAGGCGGCGTCAGGCCGCGCCAGTTCGCGGGCGCGCGAACTCAACTCCTCCCGGCGCTTGGGATCATCGAGCAGGCCGGACACCAGCCCGGGAATCTGCCGCAGCTCTTTGGCTGCCAACCCAACGCCCTGGTTGACCAGAAACCTCAGGTGGTCTTCCTCCATCCCAGGCACCGGAGACGTAAGAATCATAGGGGTGCCCGCAGCCAGGGCTTCAGAGGCAGTAACGCCGCCCGGCTTGGTAACCAGCAGGTCGGCCGCGCCCATCAGTTCCGGCACAGACTCCGTCCAGCCAAAAACGTGAAGGTCGAGGGCCAGTTTCCCCCGCAACAATTCCAACTGCTCACGAAGCATACGATTTCTTCCGGCAACGGCAATCACCTGGATGGGATGGCGGCACACTTCCAGGCTCTGAATGATGACATCAAGCGGGGCGCGGCCCATCCCGCCGCCCATCACCAGCACCACGGGCCGGTTCGGATGCAAGGCAAGGGCCCGTCGGAGCTCAGAGCGGTCGAAACTGAGCGCAAAGGAGGGATCTACCGGCACACCGCAATAGAGGACACGATTCGCCGAAACCCCCCAGGATATCATCTGACTCTTAGCTTCTTCGCTGCCCACGCAATGTAAGTCGATTTCGTCCCTGACCCAGACGGGTTCCGTGCAGAAGTCCGTCTGCGCAGCCAGGATTGGAGCGTCAAACCAGCCGTCTCGCCGTCCCATGGCAGCCAGCCTCGCAGCGCATGCCTCCGTTACAATCACCAGATGCGGACGGAAAGACTTCAGGCGGGCAAGGACGGACCGGCAGCCGCGCCGGAAAAGCCAGTCCGGGGCCATCCTCCGCAGACGCTTTCGTTGCCGCCATTCGAAGAACTTGCGCCGGACCCAGGGAACGCGTTTTACCGTCAGCCAATAAGGATAGAGGTAGAAGCGAAGGAACCAGGGCTCCGCGAGATCCAGCACATCGATCGTGCGGGCCTCAACATTGTCCGCGCCATCGTGAAGGGCCTGATGAATAGCCTGGCTTGCCCGCGAATGCCCAGCCCCCACACCGAGCGTCAGGATAGCGATTCGCTTGATTTCCATGCCTGCTCCGATAGTACCCTGCTTCCGAACCGCGTCGCCGCGGAAAAATGAGAATCTCAATTCCAGCGTCGAACCAGCAGCACGGCGTTCAAGCCTCCAAACGCAAAGGAATTCGAAAGTGCAGCCCGTATGGGCTTTTCCCGCGCCTCGTTGGGAACATAGTCAAGGTCGCATTCGGGATCCTGTTCCGTGTAGTTGGCGGTGGGTGGAATCACGCCGCGCTTGACCGCCAGCACCGTGGCCACAAACTCGATCGCGCCGGTTGCTCCCATCGCATGGCCGTGCATCGATTTCGTGGAGCTGACCGCCAGCTTCCTGGCATGGTCCTTGAAAACTTCCTTGATCACCTGGGTTTCGGTGGCGTCATTCAGTCGCGTTCCGGTTCCGTGTGCATTAATGTAATCAATCTCTTCGGGCGGAACACCGGCTTCATCAAGCGCCATGCGAATGGCGCGGACCGGGCCGTCCACCGATGGCTGGGTGATGTGGGAGGCGTCTGAGCTCATGCCGCAGCCGGCAAGCTCACCGTAAATGGTAGCGCCGCGCTTGAGAGCGTGTTCCAGCTCCTCCAGTAACAGAACTCCCGACCCTTCGCCAATCACCATCCCCTTTCGGTCTGCGGAAAAAGGACGGCAGGCCGTGGCAGGGTTGCCATTCCCGGAAGCGAGAACGCGCACCGCCTCCCAGCAGCGCATCACGCCGTAGGTGATGGGAGCGTCGGCTCCGCCAGCCAGCATTATATCCGTCAGCCCGAACTTGATAAGGTGGAAGGCCTCCGAAATTGCGTGGCCCGACGACGAGCAGGCCGTTGCCGTGGCAAGCGCGGGACCCTGCGCGCCAAACTCCATGCAGATGTGCGACGTGGCCGCGTTGTGCATGATGCGCGGAATGGTAAAGGGATGCAGGCGCGTGAGCTGCTTGGCGTAGAGATTGTGATAGCCAGCGTCATAGCTTCCCGCACCGCCCATGCCGGAACCCATCACCACCCCAAAACGGGGGCGCTCTTCATCACGAACCGTGATGCCGCTGCTTTCCATCGCCTCGCCGGCAGCAATCAGCGCAAACTGCGTAAATTTGTCCAGCATGTCCTGGCGCTTGGCTGGAAAGTAGTCGTCCGGATTGTAGTCGGCGACTTCGGCTGCAATGCGAATGGAAAGAGAGGATGAATCGAATTGAGTAATAGGCCGAACGCCTGACCGGCCTTGCACCAGGCTCTCAAAAAAGCATTCCCTGTTCTTGCCCGTGGAGGAGAAAACCCCCAGCCCTGTTATGACGACCCTGCGCACCGTGGACTCCAGGAAGACTAGTTTCTGGCCGACGGGCCGCTGCCCTTGGCCATCGCCGCGAGATCAGAAATGTCTTTACCTTCAATCACCCGAGTAAGACTGTCCACAACCTGCCTTACGCTTTTCATGTTCTGGGCCACAGTATCGGGAATATCGATCTTGAACTCTTCTTCAAGCGCAAACAGGATGTTGACTCCATCCAGGGAATCGATCCCAAGTTCCTCAAACGTCGCGTCGATCGATACGTTACTGGGGTCGAGATGCTGTTCCCGTGCAATAATTTCAATGACTTTCTCACCTACATCCATCTTTACTCCTTACTGACCGGTCCTGTTTCTTTGCCTTGACCCTGTCCGTCTTAAGATGAAATCCCAATCGGGTCTTCCGCAGCAAGCTCGCTGACCATTCGCAGTAACTCCG
>JAJXZM010000096.1 GCA_021780055.1 Acidobacteriota bacterium | reverse complement strand
AGTCCTGCGAAGATCCTGTTTAATCGCAGTCTCGACGTATAGACGTCTTTTTTGTTCAATGACGTCTCTTTCCTAGCCTTCTTTTCTTTTCCAGATGAGGTGGATTTCATAAACCTCTCACGACTGAGGATGCGGGATTGCGAGATTGATTATAAGAAGCAGGCTTACTTCAATCCAGCGTTTTCAGCTGAAATTCTAGAAAATGCGGACCAGTCGAGTTCCTCGCCGTTGCGCGCGATCGCGGCAAGAATATGATCACGAACGAGGCTGGCAACCGGCATAGGTGCACGGGCGTCTGCCGCCGCAGCCAGGACAAGGCTGGCGTCTTTAAGGCCGAGAAGGAGTTTGAATCCGGCTGGCAGGAATTGTTCCCTAGCAATCAGGTTCCCGTAGGTCTTGTAAACCGGGGCAGTGAACAGGGTGTTCGTCATCACATCAAGAAACCGCTCGGGCTCGACTCCTGACTTGCGAAGCAGCGCAAAGGCTTCGCCCAACGATTCAATCACCGAAAGGATGAGGAAATTCCCAGACAGTTTGATGACATTGGCATGGTGCGGTTCAGTTCCCACTATGAACGTGCGTTGCCCGATTGCATCAAGAACCGGCTGGCAATAATCGATAGATTTTGCAGCTCCCGCTGCAACAACCGCAAGTTTCGCCTCTGCTGCTGCCTGCGGGCGGCCGAAAACTGGCGCGGATACAAATTGATTCCGTGCCTCAGCGTGTGCCTGAGTGAGTTCACGCGCAAGGGCGACGCTGATCGTGCTTGCGGAGATGTGCGTGGTTCGTGGTTTGAGCCTGGGAATCAATTTCTCGCCGAAAACAATGGCACGCACTGCATGGTCATCGGCCAGCATGGTGACGACGACATCCCCGGCGCAAGTATCGGCGGCACGGTCCGCGACAATCGCGCCCTCGCCCCGCAGGCTGTCTGCGCGTTCGCGTGTACGATTATACACAGTGACCTGGTGGCCAGCCTTCAGCAGGTTGCGGGCCATGGGCAGGCCCATATTGCCAAGGCCGATGAATCCAACGTTCATCTTTTGCTCCTGGTGTGTTCTGATCAGTGTTTTAGCCGCCGAGCGTGTCCAGCACCTCGGGAAGTTCTCGATGGATGCATGTAAAAATCGGCGTATCCCGCAACGTATAGTTGCTGGCTTCGGCGTGTCGCAATTCCATTACAAGGTCGAGAAAGTGTTCCGGCTTATCGCTTTCAAAAGCAACCACGAACTCCTGATCGTCGAGGCCGAAGGAGTACGTAGTATTCAGCCGGACGGTTGGGAACCGGTGGCCAATCTCGATGTGCTCGTTCATCATGCCTTGTCGCGCATGTTGAGTCAGCCGGTACCATGCGCGGGTCTTGACAAACGGGTAGACAAAGAGATAACGGAACTTGCCGGGCGTCAGCCGAAGGCGTGTCCCTTCCTGGTCATCGTGGACGTGATCCCGAACATAGGTGGAACGCTTTGTCATGGCGAGGTAGGAATACGGGGTGGTCAGATACTTCCCCAGATCCGTCGCCAGCAGCCGTGCGGTCATGTCCTGAAATTCCATCAGGTTGTAACTGATCCGCCACAACATGAAATCGCAATCACCGCGAATCCCCACCAGCGAATAGGGAATGACCAGCATATCGGGTTCATAGCTCTTGACGACATCGATGAACTGGCACTTGCCGTGTTTCCGTTCTTCTTCCGGAAGTCTCCGCCATGCGGGATCGACTTTATAATAGACAAAATTGACGTACTGGCGGCGATTGTCTTCCCGTTTGGTGTCTGCCGGTTTTACATCAGCCAAGGTGTGTAGTCCTCCTCCAAATTTCCAATGACGGTTCTCTGAAAAGACCAAGCTCAAATTTTAGATGATTGCCCCAATCTCTTGTGTCCACGGGAACATTTCAATATAGCACGGATTGTGCCGCCTTACGGTCACGCGCAGACAGTCGCCGAAACGGGTACTTTAAAGGTAAATGAGCTATGGGCAGGATGGAGAAGGGATAAAGATTGTGCCACTCAGGCCAAAGAATCAAGCGGATGGTCCGGCCTTTCCCGGGCTCAAGCAGCCCTTCGTTTCCTGGCCGTAACCATCCGCCCGGTGTGGAGGGGACTCAAAGCTTCAAACAACGTCAGATCTTCTTACGGGTTCATGTTCGCAGATGTCTGTGTCCCCGGCGTTGCTTGCTGGGCGGCTTCTGGCATCTGGGGAACCATTACCGTCAGATCGACTCGCCTGTTCTGTTCCCGGCCTTTCCGTGTTGCGTTGGGGGCCGCAGGATCGGATTCTCCGTATCCCATGCTATAGATGCGGACAAGAGGAATTTTCCCGTTCGTCGTCAGGTAACGGATCACGGCATCAGCCCGCTGCTTGCTCAGTTGCAGGTTATATTCCTTGGAGCCTGTCTTGTCTGTGTATCCCTGGATTTGGATAGCATAGTGCTTCAGGGAAGCGACGCTCTGAGCGAGTTGATCCAGGCGCTGCGTATCATCCTGGGTCAGCGTGGACTTGTTCAAGCCAAACAGGATGGTTGCGCGCTGGCTTGCCTGGTAGTTGTCGATGTTGTTGACCATTTCCTGTGCCTTGTTAGCTTCAGAAACACCTTGGTCTGCCACCTGGCGCGCCTGCATAGCGTGCTGGTCGGCCTGGCCCGCCGCCTGATTGGCCTTATCGGCGCTTGCGCGCGCTTCAGAGATTCCGGCCTCGGTCTTGTCGTCCAAAGCGCGGATATCCGACGCATTCTGTGAAGTCTTCTGGTCCACTTTCTGGTCTACCTTGCTGATACGTGACTCGAGCGGAGTCGTTGTGTTTTGGACGTACTTCCTCGTGGCGATGCAGCCCGTGGCAAGCAGCAGTATTGGACCCAGTGCCACGACCACAATTCTAGTAAACGTTTTTGCATTCATAATGTTTTCTCCCCGGCAGACTTAGTTCTTACGTCCCCTGTTCTTGCATTCCGGCTGCCAAATTTACGAAGGACTGTAAGTGCTTTGGAATGAATAGGCAATTCAGACTCCAATCCTTCCAAATGCTGTAACAATTTAAGGACATTGTAAAAATTATCTGGTAGGAGGAGCTTCCAGCTTTCCTTCGGACGCGTTTTCCGCCCGGACGGAACGGGATTACGCTGAAAGGATGGCGGTCGTCCACCTGGTTTTGGCTCCAAGATGTTGGAGTGGCTTTAGAACCGTTGGCAAGCCTGTTGCAATTGTAAGCGTCTTCAGGGGGCTCGGTATGGCAGCTGGTCGCTGCGTCCCCGCGCCTGCAGCTTTTGTGGTAATCCGCCAGCCGGACAGCTTATCCATCTCTGCGTTGCGATTGAAGGTAGTCGAGGAGTTTCCTGAAGGCTTTGCCACGATGCGAAACCTCAAACTTCTCATCGATTTTCACCTCGGCGAACGTCTGGTTCAGTGGCGGAAAGAAGAAGTAGGGATCATAGCCGAAACCGCCCGTTCCCCGGGGTTCGTCCTGGATCAATCCTTGGGCTGTTCCTTCGACGACGGTCAGGATTCGCCCACGCTGCGCCAGGGCAATAACACAGACATAATGGGCAGTTCGCTTCGACTGCGGAACTCCGGCCAGTTCCAGGAGCAGCTTCTGGTTATTGGCTACATCGTCTGCCTCCGGTCCCGCATAGCGCGCCGAAAATATTCCGGGGCCGGACCCCAGGGCATCCACGCACAATCCAGAATCGTCGGCAAAGACCATGCCACCCGTCCACTCGCTGTAATACAGCGCTTTCTTGCAGGCATTTTCTTCAAAAGTCTTCCCATCTTCAACGCAGACGGGCAAGTTTTCAATGCCGGGTAGAAGTTCCACTTCGACGCCACGGCCTTCAGCTGCGTGCCTGAATTCACGCAATTTTCCGGGGTTCGTTGAGGCCAGATAAACGGTCACCGGCACAGGGTTGGCGGGCGATAGCGTTGGGATCTGTCATTACCTCGCTTCATCGGAGTCTGTTCCTGACGGCAAAAAGTCGAGCCTTTCACCAGGGGAAAAACGCTACCTCATGCCCCAACAGCCGGCAACTCTACTCCTGTAATCGACTTCTGCATGGCAACCAGTTTCTGGATGGCCGGCCGCGTCAACTCAATCAATCCCGCCAGGTCATCGTTGCTAAAGGGCTGCCCTTCGGCGGTCGCCTGAATTTCCACGAATCGCCCCGAGCCGGTCATCACGACGTTCATATCCACCTCAGCGCTGGAGTCCTCGGAGTAGTCGAGGTCAAGCAGCGTTTCTTTGCCAATGATCCCCACGCTGATCGCGGCCACGAAGTCGGTCAAGGGGATCTCAGTGATGACTTTCTGTTCACGGAGTTTTCTTAGGGCTAATGCGAGCGCAACCATGGCGCCGGTAATGGATGCCGTGCGTGTGCCGCCGTCGGCGCGGATGACGTCACAATCAATCCAGATGGTTCGCTCACCGAGCTTTCCCGTGTCTGTGATGGCACGCAGTGACCGCCCGATCAGACGCTGGATTTCCATCGTCCGGCCGCTAGGGCGGCCACGCGTCACTTCGCGGGCCGTCCGAGTTTCAGTCGCGCGCGGTATCATGGCGTATTCGCTCGAAATCCAGCCTTTGCCTGTCCCTTTCAGGAAAGCTGGCGATCCCGAATCAACGGACGCCGTGCAGATCACCTGGGTTTCTCCCAGTCGGATTAGCGCCGAGCCTTCCGCACTCGAGATGAAATTCGGAATGATTTCAACGGGGCGAATCTCGGAAGCCTTGCGGTGGCCGGCGCGTACGAGCTTGCCACCGGAATAAAGCAGGCCAGAAAGCGTCTTGGGTGCCGAGGACATAATTTCTCCTGATTCAGTGTGTTTGAGCAATCAACGATGGCTCAGGGGCAAAACTTCCCGTCAGGTCGATGTGGCCGTCCAAGGTCTGGACTTCCTGGCCCTGAACAAGGAACCTGACTTCTTTCACTTGGGGGATGTTTGCGCAGAGAGAATCTACAATCGAGTAGATCGCCAGACTCTCACTTTCAATCCCCGGCTCAAAATCCGCCAGCGCCTCCTGGGACAGGTCGACGATTGCGGTCCCATCCGGTGTCAGGAAGACGGCCCGGATGGTTGTTGACGGCGATAGAGCCTTACCGTGGCCCTCGTGCGATCCTTCGACCAGCGCCAGCAGGATCTGCCGGATGGCTTTGATGTTGTCCGAAGAAAGCTTCAGAGGACGCGTTTCAGAAAGCAACTTTCCATCCGAATAGGATGGAAAATACAGCGTGATAATCTGGGTCTGGCCTGGTGACTGCTGCAGGGCTTGTTCATTCAACTGCGTTCGGGCCGCCTGTTCGGACTGTAAGGCGCTGGCAGGCGTCGGGGCGATGCGCCGCCTCAGCACCATAAGATAATAGATTCCCCCACATAGAACGAGGGCTACGGCGATGGACAGAATCAGTGCACGGCGAGACATAGTCTACTGTTGCCCCCCCTGCAATTGTTCAATGGCCGTCACCACGGCAGAGCCAATTTCCTTCTGGAAAGACGGGTTGGTCAAAGCTGTGGAATTGCTGTTGAGATCCAGACTCCCGACCTCAATCGCCACAGCGGGCGCGGCTATGCTTTGCAGCACTCTCACCGGGAGTTCCATGGGCGGAGTCGTGGCCACCTTCGTCGTCCTTTCCAGGTCCCGCTGGAGGTTCATGGCAAGACGGCTGCTTTGGCCCATGTATCGGAGTTGCACCCTGTCCCAGTTGACGAAAATAGACTTCGCATCGGGGCTCGGGGTCATCTCCAGCGGGGAAGAAGGACGGTAGCTGTAGACTACAACGCGAGGAGTCGACGGTCCCAAGTCGCCTGCATGAAATGAAATAAAGGCGATGGGGAGGACGAAATTGGCTTCTGCGGCCCTCTGGTCAAACCCGACGTTCACATCGCCATTGCGCGTCAGAACAACGCGGTACTTCCCCGTTGCTTCAAGCGCTTGCTGCGCCCGTGCCACCAGTTGCAAGGTCAGGTTCTTTTCCAGCAAGCCATCCTTGCCCTGCGCGCCGGTGTCGGTCCCGCCGTGTCCCGCGTCAAGCACCACTGCCGGCAACAAAGGATTCGGCGACGCCGCCGGAGTTGCCGTCGGGGCTGGGGTTGATGTTGGCGGGGCGGCCTGGGCCGATTGTGGAGCGGAGGGAATTGCAGGCGCGGACGGCGCTGGAACCTGCGTTGCTACCATTGCTCCGGGTCTTAGGATGTTCGCCACAATGGCCTTTGAGCCTTCTCCCAGTTTGGGGAAAAAATCCAATCCGGGCTCCGCAGGGGTGACGATCAGCTTGGGTTGCCCGTCGTGGTCGTCGAATTTTACCTGTGCGACGTACGGATTGTGGAACGTAAACTCGGACTCGATGGGTTCGACGGGGTAGCTTCCCAGGTACAGGATCCATTTCCCATTCTGCGCCGCTGTGCGCAGGTTGACCGGATCCGAGAACTGGATGGTCAACTGCGCGCCCTCCTGCAGAGGGGTCATGTGGAGTGTGAAGGAATTCGGTCTGATCCCACCCACAAAAATCCTGTTCTTGCCCTGCTGGTATTCCACCGTCTGATTAACGAGCGTGGGCAGAATGGAGGTCACAAAATCCACCGGGACCAGCCACTCCCCTTCAATCACCCGCACAGGTTGCTCCAGCCTGAGCCGGGAGTGGTTCAGCCTCACGATAGGGTTATTCCGCCGGAACTGGATTTGCGTGCTGTTAAGCCAGACTTCCAGCGACTTCCCACCTTTCTTCAGGCCCCCTACCTGGCCGAAAAGGTTCAGAAGCTGTAGTACGGGAAGATACTGGACGCCGCCGTAACTCCTGGTAACAAGAATGGAATGCGACTTCGGGAAATAAAAGACAAAGTTATCGCTCCGGGCCAGTCGGGGGGCGGTCAGCAGGATTATTCCAATGGCGGCGCCGAGCGGAAGCCAGCGGGAGGAGCGAACCTTGCGATTGTTTTTTGTAACCAATAAATTCACGCGCCCTGAGGTTCCAGCGGCAGGCTAAACCCTGAGGGCCGTCCATGCCAGCCTGTTATTTTAGTCGAACCTCCACTGTGCATGCAATTGCGCGAACTGATTTGGTCCAGCCCTATCCTGTCCGAATTAGCGTGCCGGGCCGAGCGAATAATTATGGGCAACACCAAACGTTCCAATCCCAATATGGACTATCGAAACCCATCGCTCAAGCTTGTGATGGCCTGTCCGGTGAAGCCAGTAGGAAACACCGATGGAAGCTGCCGTTCCGGCCACTTCAATAGCCGCAAACAGCGGCTTGTTGTCCACGATACCGTTGGTCAGCAGCACTTCATTATTACCCAGCTCGCGAAAGTGCTGGGTGGAGGTGAAATCCAGCGTCCGCACCGCTGCCACGCCCGCAAACAGCAGCAGGTTCGTCCTGTCGAGGAATGGATGCGTTGCCTTCCGCGGCACCACCGGCCGCACTTGCGACTGAGACTCCTGCTGCCCGCGAGGACTTACCTGATCCTGCTGGGCCCTCAGCGCGGCTGGCACCGCTGTCAGGGTGATTCCCAAAATGAACACCGTTGCCACCCAAACACGGAATAATCCCCGTCGGCGGCGCAACTCCGGCCGCATCTTGCTGCCGGCCTGCAACTCCCGGAGTCTGTTTGCGTTCACCGTACCACCATTACGCCATGCGCCGGCAGGTAGAGGGTGGTTCCATTGCCGGTGACACGCGCTTCTGAGGTTCCAAATAGTTGCATGAGTTTCGTTCCCATACCTCCAAGGCCGGTCAGATGGCAGGTTACCGGCAGTTCCGTGAAATTAGCAACAGCCACGCGATCATGCATCGGGAAGATAGCGACCCGCGGCGGTGCGTCAATTGACGTGGGCACAAACTGAGCTACCAGTGCACGCAGCTTTCTGAGCGCTTCCCGGGTTTCAGGATTTAGTTGCGCGATCTGGTCCTGCGCGTCCACGTAAGCCAGCTTGCGCAACT
>JAJXZM010000074.1 GCA_021780055.1 Acidobacteriota bacterium | reverse complement strand
GACTTACGCGCTCGGGAATCGGCGCGCCGCCGACCAGTGGTACGTCCGCAAGCAGTCGCGTATATTTGTGCGCCTGCTCAAGCTGATCTTTCGCTACCACGGGCAATTGCCCGACACCAGCGACCCCGACCGGATTGTTTGAAGTGTGCGTGCAGGAGTTTTCAATGAAAAGCTAGCCTGGGTTCCTCAGGCCAATGAACAATGGCGTATTCTCAGAGTCGAATGGAACCAGCGACCTTCGTAGTGTATCGCAATATAAGAGCTACAAAACAGGATTCTTGCGGCCTCTGCTTCCTGGCTATTTCTGGCGAGGATTGGGCAGATAGTTTTTGAAGATGTCCATGGGCTCGGAATTCGCCACCGTTTTGATCTCTCCAGTCGCGTAATTAAAACTCCACGTTTCTTCGAAATCACCGCAGCGCTTTGCCGGAGTCACGTCTTCCAGTGTCTCATCGACATCGAACCAGGTAGAAAACTTCGCTCGAACAAGAATGTTGGCGTTCCTGTCGGAACTGGATCCCGCGTCGGTCACACGAAAAGAGCACTGTTTACCCTTGTGCGCCTCCAGCAGTTCTGACAGGTTGGGCTCATAAACCATCCCAGTTCCAGCATCGACGGCAAGCACCTGTTGGGTATCTGGTGCGTCTGACCCCACTTGCCATTGCTCTGTCAGAACCAGGAGCATCCTGGAATTTCTGGCCCAGCCCAGAATCTCCATTCCATTTCTTTGGGCTGTGCGCTTGGGGGGTATCATATAGGCCAGCCGGTATGGAGACCGGGCCTTGGATACCCACAGACGCGTGGTGCTCAGGCACCCGCGATTGTCCTGTAAGCCGACCTCAACGTAAGCACGCCACCGCCCTTGTTCAGAGAGTGAGACGGGGCTATAGACAGGGTTCGTCTCCTGCTTTTGCTCGCAGCCGAGGTTGACGAAGAGTGTCTTCTGTGGAGACACACTGGCTGAGGACTCTGGGGGTTTCTGCCAAGCAAGACCAGACAGCGGTAACAGTAGAAGGACGAGGATAAAACGAACGGCTGAGGGGGTTAACATTCGGGTCATCCTCCTTGGGCGACCACCATTGTCTCTAAGTTGCGGACGGCCGGTAGAGCGACACACGGCGAGCACAGCCAGCCGCAACCAACAAACAATAACCAATCCGTAAGCCTTCAGCACATCCAATGAAAGCATTGTTCCCGTTCAGGACCCCAAATTCTCATACCATTTGACGTTGCCGGTTGACGAGCCGATGGCGACGATGTCCGGGCGGCCGTCCCCGTTGATGTCTGCAATCGCCAGGCAGGATGCGGCCATCTCCGTGTCGAGCGTTTCGCGTTCCCAGGCGGTTCCCTGATCATCCTTCGCATGATAGATAAAGAGTGAAGTTCCCGGGCCGCGGTAGCCGGCCACGATTTCGTCGTTGCCGTCGCCGTCAAGGTCAGCACAGACCAGTGCGTGCCCGTTCTTGAAGCTGGAATCAATCACCAGCCGCTCACCAAATCCGTTTTTGCCGCTTGGGTAGACCACCACCTTGTCCCCGTGCCAGGGCTCAATGGTAGCCAGGAATCGCCGGCCGTGAACATTGCCCACATCGATTTCGCTGGCGCCGTGATAGCGCTCGGTCTGATCGCCGGCAGTGAGGAGTTTCCTGGTCCACTCCAGGTTTGTCCCTTGTCCTTTCGACATAAACAAATTCACGCCCTGGGCGCTTGCGGTCAGAATTTCATCGCGGCCGTCGCCGTTCCAGTCCATTACGTGGACCCCGTGAGCCAGGTTCAGCGTGTCGTCAATCAGGTGCGGCGCCCATTTGCTTGACCGCGCCAGGGCGGCTTGGGCATGGCCCGACAGCATCGCCTCGGGCATCTGGAACCAGGTGATCTGCGCCGGGACGGAATAATCAGGAGGCCTTGCTCCTGCGCCCACGATCGGTACCACCACCAGCTCCAACTGCCCATCTCCATCAAGGTCGGCCCAGTGCAGCCGGTGTGAACCGGGGATGCGTCCGATCGGCCTGAGAGACCACTCGGAATCGAGCGAGGTGCCAAGCTGCGCCCACCAGAGGTCTCCGCCCGCTTCTGCATGGTCCAGATTGAATCCGCTGGCGAGCGCCATGCCCTGCGAGGGATAACCCGGTTTAAACAGCGGCGCCAGGCTGATGTTCTTCTCGGTTGAAGTGGTGACGGACCGCGTGCGCCATGAAGGGTCCTGGTACCAGTCAACAATGTTCTGCCCGGAACTCAGCGCAAGAATATCCGGCCGGCCGTCGCCGTTAACATCCGCGACGGCAACCTGGTATCCCTCCGGAATTCTTGCCACCTCATGTGCTTTCCAACGAGTACGGCCACTGCCTGTCCGGGCGGCACGAGCAATCGAAAATCCGGCGGCTGCGCTTCCTGCACCGAGAGCCGTCTTCAAGAACGTTCGCCGCGATTCGCCGCCATTCCCGCCGCTGGGCGGATGATCTTGTTTGCTGCTACGCCGTTCCATAAGCGTCAATTCTACGCCCAAAATCCAGCTATGGCTGCTGAAGTAAACAGCAGGCGACAAGTTTTCGCTCAGAGCTTCTTATGCCAGGGGGAGAATTGTGAAATTGACAGCGGGCGAAGGTGAGTGGTAAACTGCCTACCGACTGGTCGGTACCTGTGGGGCGGTGCCTGAAACCCGGCGCTCAGCTCCAGACCCGGTCCTGCTGCAGCCCAGGTTCCGAACCCTTTCAGAATGGGTTAAAGTAAACAATATGCCATCGCAAACGATGTACGAAAAGATTTGGAGCGCCCACGTTGTTCGGGAAGAACCCGGGAAGCCGACGCTCATCTATATTGACCGCCATCTGGTGCATGAAGTGACTTCGGCGCAGGCGTTTGCCGGGCTCCGAGCCGCCGGGCGCAAGGTCCGCCGACCGGACCTGACCTTCGCGGTGATGGACCATTCCGTGCCCACAACCGATCGCAGCCTGCCCATTCTGGACCAGGCCGCCAAGGCGCAGTTTGCGGCCCTGGAGAGCAATTGTAAGGAAAACGATATTCTGCTGTTTGACATGCACGACCGCAACCAGGGCATTGTGCACATCGTTGGCCCCGAGCTCGGCATCACGAATCCCGGCCAGACAATTGTTTGCGGCGACAGCCACACATCCACTCACGGCGCGTTTGGCGCACTGGCATTCGGCATCGGCACCAGTGAAGTGGAACACGTGCTGGCCACCCAGTGCCTCTCGCAGTTCAAGTCGAAAACCATGCTGGTGCGGGTTAACGGCCACCGACCGCAGAGCGTCACGGCCAAGGACATTATCCTGGCCATCATTGGAAAGATCGGAACCGCCGGCGGCACGGGCTACGTGATTGAGTACGCCGGCGAGGCCATCCGGAATCTTTCCATGGAAGGCCGGATGACGGTGTGCAACATGTCGATTGAAGGCGGCGCGCGTGCGGGTATGGTGGCGCCCGACGATACAACCTTTGCTTATCTTGAGGGCCGGCCTTATGTTCCGCGCGGCAAGGATTTCCAGATTGCCGTGGATCGCTGGAAGACCTTTGCGAGCGATCCGGGCGCGACCTCTGACCACACGGTGGAACTCGATGCGGCAGAGATCGCGCCACAGGTGACCTGGGGAACCAACCCGGGCATGGTGACCGATGTGACAGGCAGCGTGCCCGACCCCGGCTCTTTCAGCGATTCGGCGTCGCGGGAGTCCGCCGAGCGGGCGCTTGAATATATGGGATTGAAGCCCGGAACGCGCATTGCCGACATTCCGATTGACCGCGTGTTCATCGGCTCCTGCACGAACGCGCGCATTGAAGACTTGAGGCTGGCCGCGCGCGTGCTCGACGGAAAGAGGATTGCATCCACCATCAAGGGCGCGCTGGCCGTTCCCGGTTCGCGGCGCGTCAAGGCGCAAGCGGAGGCTGAGGGGCTGGATAAGGTTTTCCGTGCGGCAGGATTCGAGTGGCGCGACGCCGGTTGCAGCATGTGCCTGGCCATGAATCCGGACGTTTTGCCGAGCGGAGAGCGCTGTGCCAGCACGTCCAACCGCAACTTCGAAGGCCGCCAGGGCAAGGGCGGCCGTACGCACCTAGTGAGTCCGATGATGGCTGCTGCCGCGGCCGTCGAAGGCCACTTTGTTGACATCCGCAAGTGGGACGTGGGGCACGTTGAATAACCCATATGCGGCCCGCATGCCGTTTGCGGGATGCAAAGTACAAATTACGAGTTACGAATTCAAAGTTATGGGTTCAAGGTTATGAGTTATGAGTTTGACTTGCGGATTATTCAGCAATCAAGCGAGTGAATTAAATTCTAACATTTGCGCACTTGCAAGACCAAACCCAGAATGCAGAACTCATAACCCTGAACTTTTTCGGAGTTGATATGACACCCTTTACAAAGTTGACCGGAATCGTTGCGCCGCTGGATCGCGCGAACGTGGACACGGACCAGATTATTCCCAAGCAGTTTCTAAAGGCCATCACGCGCGAAGGATTCGGAAGTTTTCTCTTCAACGACTGGCGCTACCTGGATGGCGGGAAGCCGAACCCGGACTTTGTGCTGAACCAGCCGCGCTACCAGGGCGCATCGATTCTGCTGGCGCGGACGAATTTCGGCTGCGGCTCCAGCCGCGAGCACGCTCCGTGGGCGGTTCTCGACTACGGTTTCCGGGCGATCATCGCTCCCAGCTACGCTGACATTTTTTATAACAACTGCTTCAAGAACGGCATTCTTCCCATCACTCTGCCTGAAGAGCAGGTGGCTGAACTTTTCCGTCGCACCGCAGGGAATGAGGGCTACCAGTTGACGGTGGATCTGGAAAGCCGGACGATCACCGAAGCTACGCCCGTTCCAGACGGCGGCCTGAAGATTCCATTTGAAGTAGATTCCTTCCGGCGGGAGTGCCTGCTGAACGGCTGGGACGACATCGGCCTGACGTTGCGCTTTGAAGACCAGATTGCCGGATTCGAAAGAACGCATCAGCCGAACGCTACCCGCCACGGCTCACTCGAAACGTTATCCGGCAAATAACCAATCCATCCTGACAGCTTTGTGGCTAATACCAGGATCCTTCGTTGCGCTCAGGACGACATACAGAAGCGCTCGTGCTGGGATCAACGGTAGAGGATTGGATTGTTAATCTGCAGGGCCATCAGGGCAAACGAGCCCGCGATGACGATTACTGAAAGTACGGCCAGCACATTCCACAAATTCTCTCCCGTGCGCGTCTCCGGGGTGCCTTCAGGAATTAGGTAGCCCAGAACGATGCCGGCGCCAAGCCCGCCGAAGTGCGCGGCGTTATCAACCGGGAAAAACAGGCCGAAGATGGCAATGTAGATGACCCACCGCCACAACATTCGACGATAATCCCTTCCCATCTGGCCATGGTGAAAAGTTGCGCCGATCAGGACCCCGATCAGTCCCATGATGGCACCTGAAGCACCGATGGCAAGTGCACCCGGCATCCACCACAGGCTGGCGACGTAACCGAAAATGCCCGTGACAAGAAACATTACGACGAATTTGGAAACGCCGAATAAACCTTCCACTTCAGGTGATATGTCAAAGAGCACCCAGAGGTTCATCCCGATGTGCAGAAGACCGGCGTGGAGGAAAATGGCCGTCACCAGCCGCCACCATTGGCCGAAAATGAAAACGTAGGGTCCGTACAAGGCTCCCAACCGAGCCATGACGATACTACGAATGCCCCCGATTCCAAAAAACCCCCCGGACTGTCCCGCCCCGCCGGCCCTCTGCGTCATGAACCATTCCACGACAAACATCAAGACCATTGCTGCCGCCAGCATTGAAGTTGCGCTGGTCGGCGTGGGAATAATGCCCATGACGCGGCCCGGAGTTCCCGTGCCGCCCCGCGCGCGCTGGGGCCCCATTCTTGCACCGCAATGGGGACAGACTTTGGTGCCTCGCGGATTCAGCGCCCGGCATTCCGGGCACATGCGGTGAGAAGTGTCATACTTCTGTTCGGCGGAGCCAAACGATGATTCCCACCAGTTCTTAAGTTGTTGGATCTTGAACCAAATTTCCCGTGGAAGTTGCATAAGCACCGCGAGTTCTGAACACCGCAAGATAAACGGTTATTATATTCCACCCACCTGTGCGCTTGACATGTTTTTCCCGTCTGATTACTTTCCGTTTGGAATTTGTAGTGTCCGGTTTACCTTGCTCCACGACGGTTCAACCCCGTTTCCGCGTAAAAGCCAGGACCCGAAACCGCGGCGCCCACAGCCCTGAATTCGATATTTAGAAGGCTTACAGCATCGCCGTGCGCGTCATCCTGCGGTAAAATGGGCAACTGGTCGATGAATACTTTTCTGGCCTCAACGATTGGCTGCAACATTGCGAGGACGAACGGAAAACAGAACGCATAAGTCTTGACAAAGAAACGGACGAAATCTGAAATCGTGGTCAAGACCCTAAAGTTCAAACCCTGTTTCGGAAAGTACAAGAGGCTCGGCCGGCTCGTGATCGTGGCGGGCCTGGCGTTCTTCTGGACCAGTTGCCATCATCGGGCGGTGGTTGTTGCCCCGCCTTCGCAAAGCCCCGCACCGCCAGCGCCCTCGAAGCGGCCGCGGCCCTCAACAGCAGAGAAGCAGCCTCCACCGCCGTCCCCCATTGTGCAGGGTGAGGAAGGCATCGCATCCTGGTATGGCCGTCCTTTTGACGGCAGGCGAACGTCGAGCGGCGAGATTTACAACATGCACGCCATGACGGCAGCGCACCGTACCCTTCCCTTCGGGACCCTTGTGCGGGTGCATGACCTTGAGAACGGCAAGAGCGTGGTTGTGCGCATCAATGATCGCGGGCCGTTTGTGGAGGGGCGAATCATCGACCTCTCTTATGCAGCGGCAATGGCGATGGGCATGCCGGGGACGGCACTGGTGCGGTTGCATATTTTGAATGAGGGGCCGGACGCCTCGGCCGGCATTTACTCTGTGCAGGTCGGCGCGTTCCTTGACCCTGACAACGCCGAAAGGCTGAAGCGGCGTATTGAGAAAAAGTTTCAGCCGGTCATCATCAAGACGGCAAACCGCCCCAACGGTGTGTTCAATCTTGTTCTCGTGGGCCAGGAAAGCACCCAGCAGCAGGCGGAGCAACTGGCAAGCCAACTGGTGCATGACAAACTGGCAACACAGACCTTTGTGGTCCGCACCAATTAGGACCCGTCAACGACTTCGTTCGGAGGCAGCATGCATAACTGCATTTTTTGCAAAATCATTGAGCGCAAGCAGCCGGCCAAAATTGTTTACGAGGACGAACATGTCGTCGCCATTGAAGACATCCGGCCGCAGGCGCCGGTCCATTTGCTGGTGATGCCTCGAAAACACCTTCCCTCACTGAATGAAGCCGATGGCGGTGATGCTCCCATGCTGGGCCGTCTTTTTACGGTGGCCGCCCATCTGGCCCGTGAGCGGCAGCTTGAATCCAAAGGCTATCGGACCGTGATCAATAATGGACCGTGGGCAGGGCAAACCGTTGACCATCTGCACGTACACGTGCTGGGAGGCCGTGTTTTTCACTGGCCTCCGGGATAACTTTCCGCACCAATCGGTCGCCTAGAGCGTGGCCAACAGGGCCGCCAGCAGCGCGGCGCGTTGCGGCAGTTCGCGGATGATCACATGCTCGTGGAGCGCATGCGCGCCGTCTCCCACGCCGCCCAGGCCGTCGAGGGTGGGAATGCCGAGCGCAGCGGAAAAATTGCCGTCGGACCCGCCTCCCGTCGCCGCGTCCTTCACTTCAAACCCAAGCTGCCTTGCAAGAGTTTTTGCCTTGCCGAAAAGGCCCACCGTCATTGCCCGTTCCAGGGGTGGCCTGTTAATGCCGCCTTCGACTTTCAGCCGGGCTTCCGGATGGACCGCTTTCAATCCGAACAATTTCTTTTCGATCATTGCCTGATCGGCAGCACGCGGGATGCGGACATCCACCGT
>JAJXZM010000517.1 GCA_021780055.1 Acidobacteriota bacterium | reverse complement strand
GCAAAGCAGTGAGGAGGTGATTCAGTTCTCCGGAATGGCGCCACCATCCTCAAACGATTAGCTTTGAAAGGCGCGATTTGAAATTATCTTTCCTGCCCCCGAAAGATGTGTAGTGTAATAAGAAGCCATGAACAAATGGAGGATTGCCAAAACGGCTGCACTCGTAATTGCAGCTTTCGGGCTTGCGCTTCAAGCCTGGGGGAGCTCAAACAAAGAAGCTCTGTTCAAGTATGTGGGCGGCACGGAACGCATGCTGAAAGGCTGTGAGGGAAAGCTGGAAGTTACCGATTTGGATATGGTATTTGAATGTGACGGAAAGTCGATTTCTGTGCCCTACAAAGCCGTTACGCAAATGGAGTTCCTGCCACAAATCAGCAAGAGGATTCGAAAAATGAAGCTCCATTGGGCCGTCAAACCGCCTTCATCCCGCGGCAGGCATGAGGGCTACTTTTCAGTACTCTACTCGGTTGGGGGTGAGACCCACGCCGTCATCCTGAAAACCCGGGATGACACAATGCGCCCCTACCTGGCGGAGATCGATCTCAAAACCGGCCGCCCGATCGAGAGCAGAACAGACTGACGGTTTGCGGAGCATCGTGACGGCTTGTGCAACGATCGGAATGGACAATTCCCTGCCCGTTCTGGCCTCGACGTGAGCAAAATTCACCGCTGACTTGTCTGCCCATCAGGCTCAATATGCCGCTACCCACCGGCCTTTTCCTCCGGCGCTCTCTTTGCGCTCGGGGATCACAGCAATGCCGACAGGTATCCAGGAACAGGATGCTTGCAGGCTGCTCGCGCAGGCAGAAGGGCTAAACTCCACTTTTCGGGTCAGCGCTTCAAGCGAATCCCGGCCGCTGGCAACCAAAATCGCCGCGTCATGATCTCCATGGTTGCCCCATGCAAGATGAAGGATACGGACAAACCGGCCATCCTGCATCGGACGGAACAAGGGAGCAATAGGATGAGGCTGGGAGATTCTTTCCCCTGCCATATTAATCACCGCTGAGCGAAAAACAAGTCTCACGCGGCCGCCCCTGCGGGCTTTCACAGAATAGACCGAGACTTCATAGCCGACGAAATCTTTCCCCGCCTTCAAATCTATTGTGGCCGTGCCTGGTGTCCGGTCTGGAAGTTGACGGCTATCCCCGTTCCCCGCGGTTCCGTTAAAAGAGCTGGGCTTAACAAGATAGCCGCCCGATTTAAGGACCGGAGTCACAACACGCACGCTCCAGCCCGCGTGTAGGTCAACCCAATACCAGGAGTGTGCTGTGGGAGACTGTGTTGGTGGGAGGGGTTTGTGTGCGGCACAGGAAGCCGCTAGGATGGCCATCGCTGCGATGATGGGGAAACGGGCGCCAACAGACCCCATAAGCCGCCTCACCTTGCGTGTTTCCTGGATTTTTCCGCCGTCGCGGCATCAGGAATTGCCGGCTAGTCCGAGCCCTCGTAGAAATAACCCCTGCGAGTGCGGATTTCTAATTTCATGCCCGGCCTCTTGACCTTGACTTCCAGACGATGGAAACCGGTTTGAGAAAGGTCGTCCGGAACGTAGGCCAGCAGGTACTGGCTGTGGATATCCGTGGCAATGTAGCTGAGATTGGCCTGAAGAGCTTTTGGGGACCACTGGGAATAAAAAATACCGCCAGTATATTTTGCATATGACTCAGCATCGTTCGAAAGGACTGTGGACTGAACGCCACGAACCGCAGGACGAATCGCGTCAGTCACAGGGACACTCACGCCGAAGGTCGCCATCGAAGAACTGGGAGTGTTCGGGGTCCCCGGGTGTGCCGGCATGGTGACGTTGGCGTTCTCCGGCGTCGTCGGCAAGTTCAGGGGTTGCTTGTCAGTTTTCAGATAGGCCTTGGTCAGGCTGAGCGCCAGAGAATAAATTTCCACCTCTGCGTTTGTGGCTCGCTTGATGATTTCATTTTTCGTTGTCTCGCTGCCGGAATCATAACCCGTGGTAAACGCTACGATCACGCGCCTTTCCGTCTTGGGCCGGTGCTGAAGAAGGTTGATAGCCTGCATCAGCGCATCATTCATCCTGGCCTTGTTGCCACTCGGAAGGATGCGGCGAAGCGTCGAATCCAGCTCCGCTCCGGAGTTGGAAAACCCCTGGGCAACCTGCACATTTGACCCGAATGTGATGACCGCAGCTTCACCCTTGGGCCCCAACATCAACTGCGAAAAAATCGGGGCCAGTTGTTTGATGTCACCCAGGAGTGGCGTCACAGACTCGGTGTTCTGAACCAGGATAACAGCCGCGATCTTGTGCGACTCACGGTCAAAATTGGCAATCTTCTGGGGCCTGCCGTTGTCAAGGATCTCGAAATCATTTTGCGTAAGATCGTAAACAAATTGGCCTGTCTTTCTGTCAATCACACTGACGGGCGCCGTCACCAGGTTGGATTGGATTCGAATCTGAGGGACCGCCGCTATCTCATCGGCCTTGGGGGTGTCGCTCTGCCCTGCCGTCGATGCTTTTCCGGGGGCCGCAGCGGTAGTTCCGCTCTGCGCCAAGGCAAGCCCGGCGCTCACAAAGCAGACCGCGCAGGCGATGACAACGCGCATCCAGACAATGCCAGTAGAACCTTTTCTCTTGCGCATTCGACTCCTTACCCCTTATTTAATTTGATGTACCCGGCTATAAGGGGGTTATCTTCTTTTTTCTTCCATGCTCATCCCGCACGGAGGAAAATTCAAGGGGACCGTCGCTGCCGCAAAGCCTCGAACAGGACAATCCCCGTCGCCACAGAAACATTCAGCGATTCCACCTGCCCACGCAGGGGAATCCCGGCAAGCTGGTCGCACGCTTCACGAACCAGCCGGTGCAGACCCTGGCCTTCGCCACCCATCACCAGAGCACAGGGCAACTTGTAATCCAGGTCGAGGTATGACTTTTCGGCTCGCGCCTCCAGACCGTAGATCCACAAGCCCTGTTCTTTCAATTCTACAAGCGTCCGGACAAGATTTTTCACCCGGGCAATCCGAGCGTGTTCCAAAGCGCCTGCCGCAGTTCGCGCGACTGCGGGCGAAAGCCCGGCCGCGCGCCGCTCGGCAATCACCACCCCGTTGGCCCCGGCGCCAACCGACGTTCGCACGATCGCCCCCAGGTTGGCCGGGTCCTCCACACCGTCAAGGACGAGGAGCAAAGCAGGGCTCTGGCACCCGACCACTGTGCTTAAGTCCTCATAGGTCCTGGAAGAACAGACCGCAATAATATCCTGGTGATGCACTGTTTGTGCCAGCCGCTCAATGGCCTGGCGCGGCGCAAAGCGCACCGGAATGCCGCGGGCCCGGCTTTCATCCAGGACCGCTTGCAGGCGGTTGCCGCTGGCGCCCTCGCGCACCAGAACGTGATCGATAGGCCGAGATCCAATAGCTTCCTTTACGGCATTGATGCCATAAAGCACTTCAGCGGAGTGTGTCCCTCTTTGTTTATTCATGAGTTGATATTTAAAACCTGCGGCCTGGCGCGGACGGGAGTCCCGTCCGCCTGATTACTGAAAACTCATCCGCAAAAGAACAGATGAGCGGCATTAGAAAACTCGCGCATCCGCTCAGCAACGCTTTTGACCGGCGGCTCCAACTTCAGTTCGGCGCCCTTTTCAAAAATTGGAACCAGCTTTTCCAGTTCCGGCCCCGACTCGGCCCCGGTCAAAGCCACGCGCACAGGATGGAACAATTCCTTCCCTTTCCTGCCTGTTTCTTTTTGAACTTCCTTGAGGATCTCACGAAACCGCGGGTAAGTCATTTGGCGCTCCTCAAGAATCTTGGAAATTACGCGCTTCAGGACATCGCGCGTTGCCGAATTGTCCTCGGACTCGATCGTACCCAGCGATTCCGCAGCCTTCCGGACATCATACTCAAAAATGAGCCGCACCGCGTCGGGAAGCTGGCTGAGATAATCAATCTTGTTGATCACTGCGGCCAACACGAGCTCAAGCCATTCGTCTACCGGCGCCGGCACAGGCTCCGAAACCAGTCCGTCATGAACCAGGAACGGGATTGCCGTTTCCACTAGCTTTGGCATAGGTAGTTGCTTTAGATAATGGCGGTTCAGCCAGTTCAGTTTTTCCTGGTCAAACACCGCCGCGCTCTTGATGATGTGATCCAGTGAAAACTGCTGGACAAGCTCCTCCGTGCTCAGAATCTCGGTTTTGCCGTCGGCGGGCGACCATCCCAGCAATGTCAGATAATTGAGCAGCGCCTCGGGGAGAATCCCCATCGCACGGAAACTTTCGAGCGATGTTGCTCCGTGGCGCTTGGAGAGCCGGGCGCGATCGCCGCCCAGGATCGTCGAGAGATGGGCGAATTGTGGCGGTTGCCATCCAAAAGCCTTATAGAGCGCAAGCTGGCGGGGCGTATTGGAAATGTGATCGTCACCCCGGATCACGTGCGTAATTTTCATCAAATGATCGTCCACGACCACAGCAAAGTTATAAGCCGGGACTCCGCCCGAGCGCACCAGGATGGGATCGCCAATCACGTCGCTTGAAAAACTCGTCTCGCCGTGAACAAGGTCATTCCAGGCCAGGTTCCAGTCCATAATCTTCAGCCGGATTGCAGCAGGCTCGCCGGCGGCTACTCTGCGTTCCGCATCTTCTTTCGGAATCGTTCGGCACCGGCCAGAGTATTGCGGCTGGCGTCCCGCTTTCAAAGCCTCCTGGCGCTCTTTCTCCAGTTGTTCGGCCGAACAGAAACAGTAGTACGCATGCCCTCGCTCAATGAGCTCAAGCGAATGCTCTCTGTAAAGCTCTTGCCGTTCAGATTGGCGATAGGGGCCGAGCTGGCCTCCGCAATCCGGGCCTTCATCCCAGTCCAGACCGAACCATTTCAGGTCCTCCAGAAACTGCGTCTCATATCGCTGCTCAGACCGCTCGACGTCCGTGTCTTCAATGCGGAGGACAAAAGTCCCCTTGTTATGGCGGGCAAAAAGCCAGTTGAACAATGCCGTCCGGGCGTTGCCGACGTGGACATACCCGGTTGGGCTAGGCGCAAATCGAACTCGAATATTTTCCATTTCCATTTGAATGATGCCTTCCTTCGAAAACTAACACACGTGCCCACGCCTGTACAGTCTGCAGGTTTGGGTAAAAAAGGTTCAACGAACCTGGCCAGGTGCCGATATTGGTCTTTGGGGCAGAGGCGTCATACTTTTTTACTCTCTGCCAAACATTGACGAAATAGTACGGATTGACAGTTTCGACTATTTAGGCCATTGTAAAGGCGTTCTACCTATTCGTGCGATGGGAGGGGACCAAACGTGCGAGAGAAGAACATTAGCTTTACCTTTCAACAGGTAAGCAATTGTCTTCCACTTTGTGCGACTCTTTTGACGGAATCGTCGGAGGAAAAACTCCGGCATCCTGCAGTTGTTATAGGGCTTACCAAAACCGGCGGAAAATTCAGCTCAAGGACGAAAGTGGTTCCGGGCGAAGCTGTAGGAGTCATCCTGCATCCAGACCTGCGGTACGCGATTCGCGGCCGTGTGACCTGGACGCGCCAGATACAGGATGACGTCAACGTTAGCTTCGGCGTGAGTTTTGAGGACGAGATCCCGGAATCCTTGTGGGAAGTTCTGGGGCAGACCGTAGCAGCATAAAGACGGTATCTGCAAACACACCCTCTTCAACGCGTGCTGTTAATAGTCAGCTATTAGCAGGGCCGCTTCCATGTGTGTCCCCCACCATATTGGAAGATGTGCGACCACATCCATTCCCCTTCGCAACTGGAAGTGGGTTCCACGCTTTCATGGCTTAATCTTTTGCTGCAACTCCGGCAGCCAGGCGGAAAGGTGATTGAGGCTGGGGTGGTGGGTGCGGTCCACTTCAAGCGGGGTAATGGATACCTCGTGGGCAAAGATGGCCGCGTAATCCGAATCCGGCTCGACCACGCGGTGCGGCAGCGTCTCATCCAGCCAGTAGTATGACTTTCCTCGAGGGTCCTTCTTTTCGCACACCAGGTTCTGTGAAATTTTCTGGCTCTGGCGCGTCAGGCGTACGCCGCGGATCTCGTGGTTGGGGACATTCACATTCAAAGCGACACCCGGCGGAAGGCCTTCACGAAGGACCCTGCCGGCAACTTCAAACGCCACCTTACCGGCCGCGCTGAAGTCCTGAGGGTCACGTCCAACAAGCGAAATTGCAAACGACGGAACGCCGTGCAGCGCCGCCTCCTGTGCCGCCGCCACCGTCCCGGAATAAATCAGGTTCTCTCCCAGGTTGCCTCCCGGGTTGATGCCGGAGACAACCAGGTCCGGCTTTTCCGGGAGCAACTGATATAGGGCAAGAATCACGGTGTCGGCCGGCGTTCCTCCCACCGCAAAATGCCGGTCATCAATAGCTTTAACACGCAGCGGTTGGTGCAGCGTTAGGGCTTGGCTGGAGCCGCTTCGCTCTGCGTCGGGTGCGACAACCGTCACATCGCCAAGCGTGCACAGGGCGCTTTCGAGCGCCTGGAGTCCGGCGGCGCCAATGCCGTCGTCATTCGTTAGAAGGATTCTCTTGTTTCCCATGGGTATTTTGGAGAAGCATGCCTGAGGAAATTGCAACCAGCTCACGGCCAGTGCTTCGCGTCCAGCCTTAAGAAGTCTAGCATGATTTTCCTTATTGAGGCTCGAACCGGTATCCGCCGGTCCCATGCGGAAGCATCTAAGTGTCTGGAGAGAGCATGTACGATGGCGAAAATATAGGAAAAGGTAAGGAGGAGATAACAAGTGATGAAAAAATTCGCATTTCTGCTGATCTTCCCCATCGCTCTGTTGCTGGGAGTACAAACGGCAACCGCGCAACAAAAATCAACCTCGACTGTAGAGGCTAACTGGGACAATTTCAGGCCGGAAACTGTGCGTGGTACCATCTCTATGGTTGAACCCGGCACGAAGGCGCTTTTTGTGACCGGTTCCGGCGAGGTTTCGTACAAATTCCTCGTGACCAACAAAACAAAGATTGAAGTTGGCGGGACAGCCTCGTCTCTTGACGAACTGGCCAGCCAAACCCAGAAGCAGGCGACCATTACTTTTGTCGCCCGTCCAAACGGGAACTTCGCCCAAGACATCAGTATCGGCGGCTAATGAAGCAAAGCCCGCCCGATCGGCAAGTTTTGAGTGCTGCAGGGACCCGTTTAAGAGATAGAGTTCTGTGCGGCAGGAGGGTGGGTGTAGCTGTTTTCGAAGCGGGACGGGGGTGCGTCTGGCCATTCCGGGTCATAAGCGACTTCCCTACCTGCCGCCACGCGCTCCCAATCCCCTTTGCAACGGCGCCTGCTCCAGACCAACGCGGAAATGCCCTCCTGCCTTTCCCAAATAACCTGGAGGCATGCGGGCTACGTTCTTCAGGGTGGAAACTCTCGCGTAATCCCAATATAATCTTGCGCATGGCACAAGATTCGAGCACATTTAGCAGCAACAACCGCTTTCTTCTCACCGGGGCCAAAGGATTTATCGGCTCATGGATTGTCAGGAAACTTATTGAACAGGGAAATGCTCCCTGGATTTATGATCTCGACACTAAGGCTCATCGTTTACAACAACTTTTGACCCGGGAACAGATTGAGCAAATCCAATTTGTCCAAGGGGACATTGCCGACTTTGAGGCGCTGGACCGCGCCGTTGCAGAAAACGGAATCACTCACCTGGTCCATTTGGCGGCGCTCCAGGTTCCGGCCTGCGCCGCTAACCCGCGGCTGGGAGCACGAGTGAACGTGCTCGGGACGGTGAATGCTTTCGAGGTGGTGCGAAAGCGGCGCGAGCAGATCAAACGCATTGTCTACGCAAGTTCGGTCGCCGTATTCGGACCGGAAGAGTTCTATGGACCGGGCCAGGTGCAGGAAGGCGCCCCCTTGCAACCCAACACGCATTATGGTGTTTTCAAACAGGCAAACGAAGGCAGCGCCCGCATTTATTACCTGAGTGACGGCATTTCCAGCGTCGGCCTG